>NZ_WNJY01000050.1:0-3951 GCF_010892355.1 Granulicatella sp. zg-ZJ
TATCACCGCCTGCAACTATTTCTGTTGCTATCTCCCCCAACTTCTGCTGTTCCCAATCGTCAAAAAAACCAGAAAAACGGCGTTTTGGCACACGCTCTCCTTCAGCGGGAAACATTTCTGATAAATAAGCCTTTTTTAACGTTTTTAACTTATTAAGTTTACGCTGGTGAAAGGCGATGAGGTTGTCGAGTTGATTAAATAAATCTGTAATTTTCCTTTGTTCATCTTTCAATACAGGAATTTCATAAGTTAATTCTCTAATAGAAGTCCAATTTACATATATTTGTGTATTTCCTTGAGAAGCACTAATAATTTTCCCACGAATATTATCAGCATTCAAAAATTGATATAAAAATTCTGGTAGATATTCATTTTCATAAACTTCAATTCTTTCAGTCCGTTGATTAAAAATATAGGAATTATCAGAATCTATCAGTAAAACTCGACCAATTATGTTCCCTGAAGCAGTCTTATCATTTAATATCATTGTTAAATTATTTTTGTTCAAAATACGATTTTCAGTCTTTTTTGTTTTGTTTGCTCTGATGCCTTGATCGGTATATTGGTTTGTTTCTGAATATGATCCAATACTTATAACTTTATATTTGCCAAGTTCATCGAATTCAGACTCAATAGATGTCCCTCCAGTAGACTTACCGAAATCTTCCAACTTACGTTGTTCCCAAGCATCAGCATTTTTGAACTGTTTAAAGCGTCTTTTTGGTATTTTTTTGTTGTTTTCCACCATTAAAGCACCACCAATTCACTCATCAGTTTTTCAAACTCCTGTTCAAGTTTTAATATTTCATCATCTATATCATCTAATGTATCTGAATAACGTTTGTTTAACTCATCAATCACAGCAATCTCTTTTTTTAGTGGTTTTTCTACTAGAAGTAAAACTTTTTCAATAACAGAGCCAAACCATTTTTGGTATAAAAGTTCATCAACTTCTT
Organism: Granulicatella sp. zg-ZJ; assembly: GCF_010892355.1. NCBI lineage: Bacteria > Bacillati > Bacillota > Bacilli > Lactobacillales > Carnobacteriaceae > Granulicatella > Granulicatella sp. zg-ZJ. The sequence continues at coordinate 957 of NZ_WNJY01000050.1, forward strand.
CATCACTTAAATTCTCTATACGATTCCATACTGATTCTTTCACTTCTTGTTCTTTTAATTTGATTTCCTTACCAATAGATGTTTTTTCTTTTAATAAGTTAGATACATTTTTTAAAAGATTATATTCATCTGACCCTTTTGTCACTTCTTTCATCCCTGCTGTTATCAACTTACTATCAAAACTATCTTGTATCTCACCTTCATTATTTCTTTTCAGAAAATCACCAAGAATCATATTCTCCTCGCTATCTTCTACTTTAGCATTTTCTAAAAGTTCACTCAATTCACTCTCAATATCTAAAAGACGTGATTTTAGTGCTGTAATCTGTTCTTGTTCACGTTCATAACAATAATCAGCTATAAGATTATTAGGAATAATTGCTCCGTTCCAACCATCTTGAATTTTCTCTTTACCTTTTTTTGATACGATATTCGGTTCACGTGTTCGTCCAGCTTGATAAAATCCTAATTGCTCAATAAGTTCCGCATCATGCATCAATGCATTTTTCCACATTTCTGCAATAATTTGATACCCTTCATAAATATCAATTTGTCCAAATTCTTCCAGACACTTTTTAATATCTTCAAGCATACTTGCTTTTATCATACTTACGTTATTTTTATAGTTTAGTTGATGCAATTTTGTCCAATAGCATTGGATATAATTTTCAATAGTTGCTTTAATTTTTTGTGATTTTTCTTGTATAGCACGACTCGAAAAAATATTTTCAGAAAGTTCTTCGAGCGATTGATTTAACTCTAAATAGCCCGGACGCTTTTCAATAAACGCCTTATTTAAAATATCCTGAACCGTTTCATTTAAAACTTTTAAAGACTGTATATTTTTTTCTGGTATGCCACCATATAAATGTGCATCAACATCATGAGGAATTTCTTCATCAGAAGCTTCCACATAACGTGGAATATTCATATTATATTCATTTTCTATTAACTCTTGTCGTGATGCTAAATGACTATACCCTTTCTCTTCTGTACGATTTTTATAAACATCAACAATTTTTGCAATATCTTTTTCTTGAAGAACATTTTGTTTTCCTTCTTTAACAAAATTACGTGAAGCATCAATAAACAGAATTGGTTCATTTAATTCACGATTTTTCTTCAAGATAATAATACATACTGGGATACCCGTATTCGTAAAAAGATTATTTGGTAGTCCAATAACAGCATCTATTTGATTTTTCTCTATTAAACGTTTCCTAATTTCTCCTTCTGCTGCACCACGAAACAAAACACCGTGAGGTAAAACAATTGCCATAAGTCCTTTTATAGACAAATGATACAAACCATGAAGTAAGAAAGCAAAATCTCCTTTTGAATCTGGAGGCAGAACTCCCGCAATTTCGAAACGTGGATCACTCGGTTTAAGTCCATAACGATTCCAATTTTTAATAGAATACGGTGGATTCATAACAACTGCATCAAACTGAACACCTTCATTTGGACGTTCTGGATCTTCCGGCCAATCTTGAGAAAGAGTATCGCCATTTTTAATATTCATTTTATTAGGTTCAACACCATGAAGTAATAAATTCATACGTGTTAAGTTGTAAGTCGCTGTATTTTTCTCTTGACCATAGTACTCAAGTTTTTTCTGTTCTTCCTTTGTTAAATGTTGTTTTACTGTTAAAAGAAGCGAGCCAGAACCAACAGTAGGATCATAGATAGATTTTATTGTATCGTTTGTTGTTACAATTTGTGCCATGACTTCACTGACTTGTCGAGGTGTATAGAACTCTCCAGCCTTCTTACCTGATTCCATAGCAAATTGTCCAATTAAATATTCATACGCATCACCAAGCACATCACCGTCTTGAAGAGAAACCATATCCAAATCTTCAAACAGTCGAATAAGAGCTTGAATATTTTTACTACGCTCATTCAAATTACTCCCAAGAGATGTATCTGATAAATCCAGTGTTGAATTTGCAAAAAGACCTTGAAAATCATTCGCTCTACTTGTTACAGAAATACTACGTTCAAATTGATTCAAACTATCCATTACTTTCTGCACTTCAAAATGCCCTGAATTCATATCTTTAATCCACGTATGATAAAGATACTCCGGACGTATACAATACCCTACCATATTTTGAATCATATCTTCAATTGATTGTCCATACTCTAAATATGCATTACAATATTCATCATACCAATTATCCGTAGCAGAAAGACCACAAGCTATTGCAAACTCTTTAAGTGTTTTATCACTTAAAAATTTATAAAACATAAGGCCTAACATATAATCCTTATATCTAGTGGCATCCATTGAACCACGTAGTTCATTCGCACCACTCCATAAACGTGATTTTATTTCCTCTGATGTAATCATTCTTTTTTCTCCTTTTCTTATTAACAAATAAAACTATCTTCATTCTGTTAATAATATATTTTCTCCTTCTCATTGCACAAAGTACACACTAACTTTAACAAAAATATTTACATTTGAGATGCATACATTTTTATATAACATTGACAAATAAACGCTATATATTAACCTTTTATCAAAATACTTTCATGCTCAATTATATCACGCTGTACTAAAAAAGAAATATGCGATACACCCTTTTATTATCCATAATAGTAAAAAATCACTATAATTCATTACACCTTACTTTTGAATAGATTCTCTTTTATATATTTATTTTTTATTCTTATCATCTATCATTAACGTTACTACATTTCTAATTCATCTACTAAAATCAATGATATTTTGTGATATAATGACAGACTATTCTTTTTCTTGTCCAAATTCTTTACTTGTATTTCTTGCAATTCAACACTTAACTTGACAATTTTCTTATTTTTATCTAAAAATAAGAAAAACATAAATGAGTTAGATAAAATGCTTATATTTTTGAAAAGTAAAAAATAAAAATATTGTATATTATTAGTCAATATATCTTTTTTATTGACGATTGGGAACAGCAGAAGTTGGGGGAGATAGCAACAGAAATAGTTGCAGGCGGTGATA
>NZ_WNJY01000051.1:0-3897 GCF_010892355.1 Granulicatella sp. zg-ZJ
TGGTTTCTCGCATGGATTTAATGCCATAAATATCTTTTAAAAAGACCAATTTAAATAAAACAACAGGGTCTAAACTATTGCGACCATTCGTATGGCTATAATAAGGAGAAGTAATCTCATAAATAAAGTTGAAATCAATTGATTTATCAATTTTACGTAGTAAGTGGTCTTTTGGCACAAGTTCGGATAATGTGTTTAATATGATTTCGTCATTTGGGTGAGTTTCTTTATAGAACATAGTATCTTACCTCCTTTTATTACCTATATTATAACATCTTTAAGGGTCATTAGTGTATCAGACGTTAAGCCGTATGACTTAACGTCTGATACGAAAAAAGACTGTTGGCACTCTTAATTTGTCAACAGTCTGAACTACATTTTTCAATGTAGTTTTTCATCTATTTATTTCACATGAATGGTAATTGCATCTTGTTTTAACCCGATTTTAACATGACTGTCTTGTCGAATTGTTCCATCCAAGAGCTTTTCACTCAATTTATCTTCAATCTCTTTTTGGATAGCACGCTTAATTGGACGTGCTCCATACTCAATATCAAATCCGTCTTTCGCAATTTTTTTGATGACGCTTGATGATACACTGACAGTTGCACCTAAGTCTTCTAAACGTTTCAATGTATCTTTCATCAATAATTTAACAATTTGATATACATGCTCTTGTTCAAGTGAATGGAATACAACAATTTCATCAATACGGTTTAAAAACTCTGGACGAACAACTTTTTTCAATTCATCACGAATCGTTTTTTCCATAGCCGTTTGGTCTTGACTAACCGCAGCACCAAACCCTACTTTTTTCTCATCACGTAATAATGTTGCACCAATATTAGATGTTAAGATTAAAATTGTATTTCTAAAATCAACTCGTCTACCTTTTGCGTCTGTAACATATCCATCGTCTAAAATTTGCAACAAAATATTAAACACATCTGGATGTGCTTTTTCCATTTCATCAAATAAAATAACAGAATATGGTTGACGTCTCACTTTTTCAGTCAGTTGTCCCCCCTCATCATATCCGACAAACCCAGGAGGCGAACCAATAAATCGACTCGTACTATGTCTATCCATAAACTCAGACATATCCACTCGAATCATTTTATCTTCGCTACCAAATAAAATATCTGCAAGAGCTTTTGCTAATTCTGTTTTCCCTACACCTGTTGGCCCTAAAAATAAAAATGAACCAATCGGTTTTTTTGGATCTCCCATACCACTCTTAGATCGTCTTATCGCTCTGGAAACAGCACTAACCGCTTTATCTTGCCCAATGACACGTTTATGCAATTCTTTTTCCATTCTCAACAAACGTTGACTTTCTTTTTTCTCCAATTCTGTAACGGGTACCCCTGTCCAAGACGACACAACTTGAGCAATATCTCTTTGACTTAGTACCGGTATTTTTTTAACTGTTTCTTTTTGTTTTTCTTGCTTTTTCATCGTCGACACAAGTTGTTTAAACGACGCACCCGCTTGTTCAAAATCTTTTGCCGATAATTGTTGTTGAATGGTATCCTCTAAAATAGCTGTTGGTTCTTCTTTTTGATTTTGACATAAATCAAGTATCAATTTAGAGGCTGCTTCATCAATCAAGTCAATGGCTTTATCTGGTAATTTACGATCAGAAATATAACGGGAGGATAAGTAAACAGCTTCTTTAATGACATCTGCAGGAATGGATACTCCGTGATACTGCTCAAACTCAGAAATAATCATGTTCAACATATCAAATGTTTTTTCAGGGGTTGGTTCATCAATAGATACTGGTGCAAAACGTCTTTCTAAGGCAGCATCTTTTTCAATATTTTTTTGATATTCTGAAAATGTTGTTGCCCCAATAATTTGAATTTCCCCTCTAGCTAGAGCTGGTTTCAAAATATTTGCTGCATCTACTGAACCTTCTGATCCACCTGCACCGACTAACATGTGAATTTCATCAATAAATAAAATAATATCGCCACTAAACAAAATTTCATCAACGATACGTTTCATACGTTCTTCAAACTCACCACGATATTTTGTTCCTGCTACCAGACTACCTACATCTAGGCTAAGTAGTCTTTTTCCTTGTAACGATTTAGGTACTTCTTGGTTAACTAATAAATTTGCCAAAGCTTCAATGACTGCTGTTTTTCCGACACCAGGTTCGCCAACTAAAACAGGATTATTTTTATTTTTACGAGAAAGCACTTGTAAAATACGTCTTGTTTCCGTTTCTCTTCCAATAATTTTACTAATTTTTCCCGCAACGGCTTGTTCTGTTAAATCTCTTGTTAAAGCATCTAAAACAGGCGTTTTACTTTGTTTTTTATCCTCTAAATCACCTGTTTTTTCATTGATTGAAAAACCAATTTCACGATAAATATCTTTGACTAATCGTTGAACATCTACTTTTAAACGATTTAAAATTTGTGTAGCTTTTACATCTTCGCTCAATATTCCTAATAATAGATGTTCTGTCCCTACTAAATTGGACTGCAATCTTTCAGAGATTTCTAAAGCATTGTCTAAAATACGATTCATTTTAGCTGAATACGTGACATTTTTGACATTTACACTTGTATCCATATTCACATCAATACAATTTGCCACATCTTCAACAGATACGTAACGATTTAAAACACTTCCTGCAATACTATTTTTTGTCATCACTAAAGCTAATAACAAATCTTCAGATCCGATAAACGCATGTCGTGACCTTCTTGTTTGCTCTTTTGCAAGAGCTAATACATCTAAACTAAGTTGTGTAAATTTATTTTCCATACTATTCTTCACTCTCATTATATTGGTATCGTAATTGTCGTAATTGACTTTTTAATAAATCTGCTCGTAATTGATCATCATTGTCTACATGAGATTGTAGCATATCACGTTCAAAACTTGCTTGAATCAATAACATTTCTCGCTTTGTTAACACTTGCTCATGATGTAACTGAGAAATGACTTTAACAGCTTCATTCATAGACAATGAATTAGACAACGTGCTTAGTAACGCATCAATAATATGCGTATGGCAAAAATCTAGTTTGCTAATACGAACATATCCAGCACCCCCACGCTTACTTTGGACAATGTATCCTCTATTTTGTGTAAAACGTGTTTTAATCACATAGTTAATTTGTGAGGGCACGCACTCAAACAAAGTCGCAAGTTCATTTCGCTGAATAATCACATGATTGTCATTCACTAAAAAATCTTTTAAATAATTTTCAATAATATCACTTATATTTCGTTTACCTTGCATCTTTATTGACCTTTCTTGACCTTTTGATTATTTTACGACAGGTTTTTAAACTTTGCAAGCACAGTAACTTTTTGTACGTAAAAAAACTCAGTACAGAACAATATTACTTTGCACTGAGTAATGGCTATCTAAAATGTATAGATTATTTGGGCTGTATAATTTTTAGGGTTGATGGCATAAGCCATCAACCCTAATTTCATGTAGACAAAAAGGCAATTTTCTCTTAAATTAAAAGTACGACCAAATAATAAGGAGAAATTGCCTATGTCTAATATAACAGAAATCTTACTACAATTAAAGGATAAAAACATCACATTTGATCATGAAAACATATCTGAATGTGTCATTCGACATAAAAAATCATTAGTCTTATACGGTAAATTAACCTATACACCAGATTGTTGCCCAAATTGTCACGCAACCAATGGCATTGTAAAAAATGGGACACGTCAATCACAACTGTCTTTATGCCAAATTTCAGGACTAAACGCCTATTTATCACTCACTAAAACAACGTTTTTATTGTAAATCCTGTCAATCATCATTTACAGCTGAAACACCTATTGTGGATAAGTATTGTTTTATCACGAACCGTTTAAAACAAAAGATAATGGACACTTTAGCAGAAACCATTT
>NZ_WNJY01000052.1:0-3827 GCF_010892355.1 Granulicatella sp. zg-ZJ
AAGATACACCAACCAAACCTAACACTACTAATTTTTTTAAATTTTTTCTCATGTTAATCTTCTCCTTTTTTGTTAATGTTCTTACTTTAAAGATTTTCTAATGAAAAGCTATACTGTGTACATTGGACTCACCTGTTTCTTTTTTTCTAAATCATTACACCTTATTTATAGCATGATTTAGAAAGCGAAAACAGTCTTGAAATAAAAAACTTTTTTGATAAAATTAAATATTGGGGATATATTTATTAGAAATAAAAAATAAAAAAAATAAACCACTTGAAAAACACATAAAAAAACGATTTAAGATATTTTGATATATTTTGATAGAATGATACCTTTTTGATATAAAAACGTCTTAAACCCCTCTTTTTTTCGTTTTAAACACATATAGAGTGAAATATCTACCGTAGACTTTGATTAACAGTAACATCTATCATCAAAAATACACATAACACTTAACAGAACATCAAAAACATGCTATACTGTTTCTAACAACAATAAAATTAGTAAAACAATTCAAAACAAACAGAAAAGACTAAGAGCTGGAACTCTTAGTCTTTTTTTATTCACTAGGAACAACAACCTAGCGTCTGTTGAGAAAGGCAACTACTCTTTTTTATCATCGTTAAAATGTTTCTCAATCCATCGCATACCATACTCTCTCAAGAATGGTATCACAACATAATTAACCATGTTGCGAACGACAACAAAAAATAAAATTAGTAAAACTTCCAAACAAACAACACCACCTTTCGTGGCTAGTTGCCTAACAAAAGTATACCATATTTTTTTAAAATTTTTTTCTTGCCTCTAAACTCAACTAGATAGTTTTGTTTTCTTTCACGTTTAAAAAAGTCAACTCCTTATGCTCCGTCGTGACCTTGTCACTCGTCCGCTACCGTTGACTTTTTTATTTTTTGCGTTTGCTCTTTCGTGCCGACAGCTCAAACTAGTTTTTCTTCTTCACCTCTCGCTGTCGTTTAAAAAGTGTAACGCAAAAAAACACTTTTCTCTCTTTACTCTCTGTTCCTTTTTCTTTTTTGATAACTCTATTTTAAAAAAATTTCTTCAACATTTTTTCTCTCACCTAAAAAATTTTCACAAACTTTTTAGGGGTTTGGGTTCTCCCAAAAATCAAAAAAATATTTTTTTCTAAAAATATTTTTTAATTTTTTTGTGCAAAATGGTACCATCTTGCAATCCTTGCGATTAACGAATTGACCCAAAATCGACCATTTTTAACGAGTGTATTTTTTCAAAAAAATCAGCACAACCCTTTTTTATTTTTTCGCTTTTGTTAAAGTTTGTGAAATTTTTCGAACCACTCTTTCAGAAAAAAACATCTCCTCTTTTTTTCTGTTGTCCAAACAAAAACAGATTTTTTTAAACCAGGAAAAACACCCCTTTTTTATCCTTTTTCTTAATCGCAAGGATTGCAAGATGCCGGCATTTTGCGAAAATAAAAATACTTTTTCTTTTTGAAAAAGTATTTTTTGTTTGGGGAATTTTCCCCAAGCCCCTCTTTTTTCTGATAAAAATTTTTAAAGTACTCTGATTTTTTCACAAACTTTTTTTCACACAAAACTAAAAAAAGAGAACTCTTTTTTTAGTTCTCAATAAAATAATTTTGCATGTCCCAGTTCCACCTTGCAATCAATAACTCAACGTCTTCAAAAATATTTTTTTCATTTTCCACGTTCACTAAATCGCCACTCTCGATGTCATCACATGCCAATTCTTTTTTGATTTGTTTAAACAAACCACCAAAAGCAATCTGTCTTTTTCGATACAATCCTCGAAACAACTCATCTGTGATTTGTAATTTTTCTTCATCAGTTTTTCCCATTTGGTCAATCGGCTTCACAGGATATTTTGCCGTTTCTAAAACTGCCGCTTGCATATCATCAATGCCTTTTTTTTCATTTGGTTTCACACATCGAATGTCTACAACAGGGTCATACGTTAACTTTGCAGATTGTTTCCACATCGCTTGCCATTCGTTTTGCGAAATATAATTTTCAGAATTTCCTTTAAAATAACTCGACTTCACAAACATCAAAACATGCAAGTGAGGGTGATACAATTCTGTCTCTGAATTACGTGTCACTTCTGTGGCACGTAAAAAACCAATCAAATTTTTTGTTACTTTTTTTCTTCTAAACAATCTATCAAATGACTTCGTTAATTCAGATAATTGATGATTCAAATCTTCCGCACAAATATTTTTTATCGTCAATGTTAAAAATAAAAAACGTCCTTTTGGTTCTCTTCTCATCGCTTCGGTCACAATCTGCATAGCCTGATAACTATACTTCATACTTCGTCTCCAGTTACAAATTGGACACAATTTATTTTTACAAAACCACGTTTGATACAACTGATAATGTTCGTCATCTTTTCGAAACGTTAACACTTCAGAGCATGAAAAAGCTCTCTCACTCGAACGATAATGTAAAACATTTAAACGTGTTGCCAACTCAATATTTTGTATTTTTCGCTCACGCCATTTTTTATCTTTTCCATTTTTTGTTGTTTCAATAAAAATTTTATTTTCTGAATTTTTGTCTTGCATTTTTGTCATAATTTGGTACCATATATACGTAATTAGTTAGTTAGCCTTTTGTTTTCTTTAAATAAAATGGTTATCTTACTTTTGAAAATACCATATAAAAAAACTCGCTCTTAATTGTGTAAATTCCTTTCTATAATTTTGATTTAGCAACTAAATTATACCGAATTTATAAACACAGTTCAAGGCGAATTTTTTTATACCGAAAAATCAATGAAATTTTTCAAAAAAAATCAGTCGTATCAAGGGTTTAAGTGCCCTAGGACGACTGATTTTTGCATGAGAGTTATTTCTATATAGTATCAAGATAAGAAGAAACTTGCTTCGCAAGTTTAAAACCACTACTTTTTCTTTTAATTTTCCTTATTTTTTAGAAATTTATTTCTTCCAAAAAATAAATGAATACTCATAATAGAAAAATAAAGACATAAAATCTTAAAAATAGTATCCAATCTATAGAATTCTAAAAAATAATTTATAAAAAAAACAAAACCTACAAACAATATATTTTTTAACCAACCATATTTTTCTTTTATAAATAAAATAATATACAAAGAACCTAAAATAATTGCTAAATTCATTATTGGACACCCCAACTAAAAGTTAACATTCCAACAAAATAATTATAATCAAACCATATTCCATCATTTTGTTGAGCAGCTTGACCAATCATTGCACCAATAGCTGAACCTAAATGATTATTAAGACTGAATTTACTTGCTAACATAGACAAACCTCCAGCAAGACCACCTTGTAAAATAATATTTAAAGCACCAGCATCTACAAAAACCCTCACATAATTCCAATGAAATTCTAAACCGTTTTTACCAGGTGCACGACTCAATAAACTTAGTCCCATAATTTTTTTAGAAGAATAATCAATAAAAACATGACCTTCATACTCATCTAAAGATTTATTTGCTTTTTGTATATACTGTTCTGCTAAATATTTAAGTTCATCTGACAATTTATCATTTGACTTCAAATAAAATCTATCATTCTTAATAAAAACATATTTATCAATCAATTTAACTTCATATTCACTTAAATTTCTTAACGTATATATTTGTTTACTAACATTTTCAGCATAAGCTACTCCATTTGACACAGTAGGAACAATCGCTCCACCAAAAGATACACCAACCAAACCTAACACTACTAATTTTTTTAAATTTTTTCTCATGTTAATCTTCTCCTTTTTTGTTAATGTTCTTACTTTAAAGATTTTCTAATGAAAAGCTATACTGTGTACATTGGA
>NZ_WNJY01000053.1:0-2488 GCF_010892355.1 Granulicatella sp. zg-ZJ
TACCTCCTTGTTTAATTGTGGTGATTTAATCATACAGGTATTTCTCTTTTTTTGTCCACTTTTATATACAAAATCGTGTTGGTGGATTATTCCCACCAACACGATTTATTATAGAGCCTATAAAAGTAGATAAAAAAAGAACGCTATAGCGTTCTCTTAGTATGACCCGTACGGGACTCGAACCCGTGTTACCGCCGTGAAAGGGCGGTGTCTTAACCGCTTGACCAACGGGCCAAAATATAAGTGGGCCTAAATGGACTCGAACCATCGACCTCACGCTTATCAGGCGTGCGCTCTAACCAGCTGAGCTATAGGCCCTTATGTTTATAAGATAATTTATCTTATAAGCGGGTGACGAGAATCGAACTCGCGACAACAGCTTGGAAGGCTGTAGTTTTACCACTAAACTACACCCGCATAAAAGAAACACATTATGCGTTTTGACGGTCCCGACGGGATTTGAACCCGCGATCTCCTGCGTGACAGGCAGGCATGTTAACCCCTACACCACGGAACCATGTTTTAACATTGCGGGAGTAGGACTTGAACCTACGACCTTCGGGTTATGAGCCCGACGAGCTGCCAACTGCTCCATCCCGCGATAATATTATACTCTTTCGAGTTAAGGAGGATAAGGGATTCGAACCCTTGCACGCTTTTACACGCCTGACGGTTTTCAAGACCGTTCCCTTCAGCCGAACTTGGGTAATCCTCCATTAAATAATGACCCGTACGGGACTCGAACCCGTGTTACCGCCGTGAAAGGGCGGTGTCTTAACCGCTTGACCAACGGGCCATGCTGATAAAGCAACGGAGAAAGAGGGATTTGAACCCTCGCGCCGCGTTATGCGACCTACACCCTTAGCAGGGGCGCCTCTTCAGCCTCTTGAGTATTTCCCCAAAATGTTGAAAAAATGCTTTATCAATGGGCCTAAATGGACTCGAACCATCGACCTCACGCTTATCAGGCGTGCGCTCTAACCAGCTGAGCTATAGGCCCTTATGTTTATAAGATAATTTATCTTATAAGCGGGTGACGAGAATCGAACTCGCGACAACAGCTTGGAAGGCTGTAGTTTTACCACTAAACTACACCCGCTAAAAGTGGTTCAGGACAGAGTCGAACTGCCGACACCTTGAGCTTCAATCAAGTGCTCTACCAACTGAGCTACTGAACCATACGGTCCCGACGGGATTTGAACCCGCGATCTCCTGCGTGACAGGCAGGCATGTTAACCCCTACACCACGGAACCATGTTTTAACATTGCGGGAGTAGGACTTGAACCTACGACCTTCGGGTTATGAGCCCGACGAGCTGCCAACTGCTCCATCCCGCGATAATATTATACTCTTTCGAGTTAAGGAGGATAAGGGATTCGAACCCTTGCACGCTTTTACACGCCTGACGGTTTTCAAGACCGTTCCCTTCAGCCGGACTTGGGTAATCCTCCATAAATGGACCTTGTAGGACTCGAACCTACGACCGATCGGTTATGAGCCGATAGCTCTAACCAACTGAGCTAAAGGTCCTACATAGATCTTATAGCGGCGAAGGGAATCGAACCCCCGACCTCTCGGGTATGAACCGAACGCTCTAGCCAGCTGAGCTACACCGCCTAAATATATAAAAGTCGGGAAGACAGGATTCGAACCTGCGACCCCTTGGTCCCAAACCAAGTGCTCTACCAAGCTGAGCTACTTCCCGTTTTTCATGTCTAACATGAATGCACCCAACAGGAGTCGAACCTGTAACCGCTTGATTCGTAGTCAAGTACTCTATCCAATTGAGCTATGGGTGCTCACTTCTATGCCGAGGACCGGAATCGAACCGGTACGGTGATCACTCACCGCAGGATTTTAAGTCCTGTGCGTCTGCCAGTTCCGCCACCCCGGCATTTATTATGTACTCTCTCATACATAATAAGCGAAAGACGGGGTTCGAACCCGCGACCCCCACCTTGGCAAGGTGGTGTTCTACCACTGAACTACTTTCGCATCTCTTCTATGCCGGCTAAAGGACTTGAACCCTCGACCCTCTGATTACAAATCAGATGCTCTACCAACTGAGCTAAGCCGGCTTTTTCTCCCATGCGGATGAAGGGACTTGAACCCCCACGAATCTCTTCGCCAGAGCCTAAATCTGGTGCGTCTGCCAATTCCGCCACATCCGCTCTCTTTCTTCCCTTACTCTCTTGCAAGGTTAAGATGAGTGATACAGGGCTCGAACCTGTGACCCTCTGATTAAAAGTCAGATGCTCTACCAACTGAGCTAATCACTCTTATGGAGGTTAACGGGATCGAACCGCTGACCCCCTGCTTGTAAGGCAGGTGCTCTCCCAGCTGAGCTAAACCTCCATTCTCAAAAGCGTGGCAACGTCCTACTCTCACAGGGGCAATGCCCCAACTACCCTCGGCGCTAAGAAGCTTAACTTCTGTGTTCGACATGGTGACAGGTGTGTCCTTCTTGCCATCATTACCACACTTTCT
>NZ_WNJY01000054.1:0-2389 GCF_010892355.1 Granulicatella sp. zg-ZJ
GCTTTGCAGACTCTAAACAAAATCATGGGTATCGGTTTGCACAATATAGAGGAGTAGCCAAGATGCAGCAGTACACTTGGTTATCTTGTGCTGCCCAAAACATGAAAAAAATGGCAATTTTACTCACGAGAGATAGCCATTTTTTACAATATAGTTCTTTATTTATCATTTTTAAATGCAAAATCCAACGTATTTTTCAAAACTGGAGAAATACGTTGGATTTTTTATCGCTATTGTCAACAGTCTGAAAAATAACCGTATGCACGGTTATTTTTTTTGAACAGCATGAATTGCATCAACAAATATTTTTTTTGTAAAATAGCCATTTTGTAATAAATAGCTAAATTGTTCAACATTCGTCACTAATTCTTGATAACGTTGCTCCGTCATTTCCGAAAGAACATGATTTAATTCTTCTAGGGAATCCACAATAATCCCCAATCCATTCTCTTCGATAAGTTGTTGATTAGAAATACCTTTTTTAGCAATAATCGGAATACCTGCAGATAAATATGTGCTTAATTTATAAGATAGACACATTGTCATATATCGACTGACATTCTCCTGTTCAGACCACACTAAACCAAACCCACCTTCAGATAAAGCTAATAATAGTTGATCTCGATTGTGCCATCCTCTAAATTGAACATTAACACCCTCTTTTAATTCGGCATTAGAGCCATATAACTGCAAAACATAGTCTAAATGCCAGTTATTACAAAACTCAAACTTACGTGCTTCTCCTGCAAAATGAACAATTTTCTTAAAACTAGGCTTATTCAATGTTAAGTGGTGTGTAAAATCCCATATGTGTTGGAAAATAACATGCTCATTTTTTAATCCAGCTTCTTTTAAACGTTCGTACATCTTAGCAGTTGGTAAAATCAATGCATCAGCTAAATTGAATAATTCTATTGTTTCATCCATTAAATAATAATTACCGTCAAACATCAATGGAATGACATCATGAACAAAAATAATCAATTTTAAGCGATTATATAATTTTAATTTATAAATCAATTTTTTATCAAATTCCATACCATTCCAAGTTGGAAATTGGACGAATACAATATCTTGATGAGAGATACCTGCCACAATCCCATCCAATCGTTTGCTTAATTCTGATTCTGAATCAACAGAAACAGGATAAGCATAAATAGATAATTCATTAAACCCCATATCTCGTGCAACCGATGCTATCATTTGTTGTGCATTTTGAGCAGTACTAATACTGGCATGCCCGTGCAAACTTGTTATATGAACTCTCATATTTTATCTCCTTCTCATTATCTTCTGTATATTATCATAAAAATACTGTAACACATTTTTCAGATAATGTCTTATATTTACTTAAAAAGAGAGTAGGCCTACCTACTCTCTTTTATGACATTTTTAATCTAAAGGTTCCTCTGCTTCTCTTTTCTTTTTAGCAGCGATTAAACCTGCACCACCAAGTAACATACCTACACCTAATAATCCAGCACTTTGATCTTTTTGTCCCGTATGAGGTAATACTTGTTGTACTTTATCAGCCATTTCTGACATAGTTGTAGTACCACTATTATCTAACATACTTGAAGCACCATCTGCATTCTCTGGAGTTTCTGATCCGACTAAAATCAATAGAGGTTTATCTGAAATGCCTGGAATAATACCTGTGTTATGGTTATTACCCCCTGATATTTCACTCATTGATAAGCTTTCACTTGTACTTAGTGACTCACTTGTTGATAGGCTTTCACTTGTACTCAATGACTCACTTGTTGATAAGCTTTCACTTGTGCTTAATGACTCACTCGTTGACAAGCTTTCACTTGTACTTAAGGATTCACTTGTTGATAGGCTTTCGCTTGTACTTAAGGATTCACTCGTTGATAAGCTTTCACTTGTGCTTAATGACTCACTTGTTGATAGGCTTTCGCTTGTACTTAAGGATTCACTTGTCGATAAGCTTTCACTTGTGCTTAATGACTCACTTGTTGACAAGCTTTCACTTGTACTTAAGGATTCACTTGTTGATAGGCTTTCACTTGTACTTAAGGATTCACTTGTTGATAAGCTTTCGCTTGTGCTTAATGACTCACTTGTTGATAGGCTTTCACTTGTACTCAATGACTCACTTGTTGATAAGCTTTCACTTGTGCTTAAGGATTCACTCGTCGATAAGCTTTCGCTTGTGCTTAATGATTGGCTCGTCGATAAGCTTTCGCTTGTGCTTAATGATTGGCTCGTCGATAGGCTTTCGCTTGTGCTTAATGACTCACTTGTTGATAAGCTTTCGCTTGTACTTAATGACTCACTTGTTGATAGGCTTTCGCTTGTACTTAGTGACTCACTTGTTGACAAGCTTTCACTTGTACTTAAGGATTGACTTGTTGATAGGCTTTCA
>NZ_WNJY01000055.1:0-2210 GCF_010892355.1 Granulicatella sp. zg-ZJ
ACGAATGGCTTCGTTCTCGCACATGGTAGAGAACGAGCGATGTATCGTGTACATCGTGGTAAGCCGTACAACTTAACGTCTGATACGAAAAAAGACTGTTGACACTCTTACTTTGTCAACAGTCTGAGCAACTAGAGAGCACTTTCGTGCTCTCTAGTTGCTTTTCTCGAACTTTATTATTTGCTTGTTAAACGAATAAATTCATCAATTTTTTCTTCAACTTGTCCAAGTGCTTTTGCCCAAAATTCTTTTTTCGTTAAGTCAACGCCCATTGTTTTTGCTGTGTCTTCGGCTGTTGTTACTGTTGTTGCATAAAGCATCGCTTGGTATTTTTCAACAAATCCCTCTGGTTGTTCTAAATACATCGCATATAAACCTTTAGAGAATAGTCCTCCAAATGCATAAGGGAAGTTGTAAAAACTTAAACCAGCTGAATAGTAATGTCCTTTACATAACCACATATATGGGTGCATTGCATTTTCATCTAATCCGTCACCATACGCTTCTTTTTGTGCGTTTAACATGATATCTTCTAAATCTTTAGAGAACATAAATTTTTCTTTACGTTGTTCAAATACAGCACTTTCGAACAAATAACGTGAGTAAA
This sequence comes from Granulicatella sp. zg-ZJ, assembly GCF_010892355.1. Classification (NCBI taxonomy): domain Bacteria; kingdom Bacillati; phylum Bacillota; class Bacilli; order Lactobacillales; family Carnobacteriaceae; genus Granulicatella; species Granulicatella sp. zg-ZJ. Next base: position 608 of record NZ_WNJY01000055.1, read on the forward strand.
TATCGACAATAATTTGTGTTGTATCTTGTAATTCTGATTCAATAAGACTTGCTTTTTCTTCGTCACTTGCTTCAGCAATCACACTTCTCATAATCAATGCTTCATTAAATGTAGAGGCTGTTTCGGCAACCGGCATTGAGTATTCCCAACTCAATGGTAGATGCTCTTGCATGTGTAAACCGTGATAAGCATGTCCTAATTCATGTGCCATTGTTACAACATTGTTTAAAGAACCGTCAAAATTCATCATTACACGAGATTGTTTGATAAATGGTAAATTGTAACAGAACGCTCCACCGACTTTTCCTTTTCTAGGGAACATGTCGATATAGTGATTATCATAAAATTCCTCTACCATATCTGCCAAGTCTTTAGAGAATTTAGAAAAATGTTTCATTAAATACTCTTTTGATTCTTCTACTGTAAATGTACGGCTTGCACCTTTTCCGATTGGTGCAAATAAATCATAAAATGGTAAACCATTCGTATGACCTAATAATGTTGCTTTATGTTTTAAGTAGCGACGGAATGCAGGTAGAGAGTCTTTAATTGCTTCTAGTAATGCATCTAATGTTTCTTTACTCATCCATGATGCTTGTAAAGTAGCATCTAAAGGACTGTCATATCCTCTTAATTTTGTAATGTCATTCACTTGCGATTTAATATTGTTTAAGGCAAATGCTACTGGTTCTTTAATGGTACGATACATTTCTAATTCAGCTTCGTATGCACGCTTTCTCACGTCTTGGCTTTCATCATAGGCAAGGTTACGAATTTCACTTAATGTAACTGATTTACCGTCAAATTCTGTTTCAACTGTTGATGTTAAAAATTCTTGTAATTGACTCCATGAATTACCAGCACTTAAATTCATTGTCGAGATAACTTCTTCTACATCATCTGATAATAAATGTTTGTACTCTTTTTTAGCTTGTTCAAACAAGAATGCATATTGACTTAAATGTGCATCTGCTGATATATCTGTTTCTATGCTACCTAAAAATTTATTGATTTTAGCATGTACTTTAGCATATTTTGAAAATAATTTTTGTACTTTACTATTAGCTTGTAAACTCACTGTATCTGTTGTATTCACAGCTAATTGTAAAGAAGAGTAAGCATACAATTTTGAGCCTAGTATATTTGTTTCTTCTAAGTATGAGATAACTTGTTTGATTGTTTCTAAATTATCCACTAGTGTTAAATCGCCTAATGATTGATATAGACTTTCTAATTTTTCTAAATCTTGTTTATATTCTGGTGCGTCGTAGCTTTCATATAATTCTTTTAAAGACCATTCTCCGCTCATATAATCCCTCCAATTTCTTTTTTGTTAGTATATCATAAATTATCTAAACTCGATAGTTCAACGATTGCCAATCTCTAAAATAGCATCGTAGTGAGTGACATCTTCTATGTGGTGTGCGATTTATAATAAATTCTTTTATAAAAGAAAAAACCCTCCTAAAAGGAGGTTCAGACTGTTGACAAATTAAAATGTCGACAGTCTTTTTTCGTATCAGACGTTAAGTTGTACGGCTTACCATGATGTACACGATACATCGCTCGTTCTCTACTACGTGCGAGAACGAAGCCATTCGTA
>NZ_WNJY01000056.1:0-1129 GCF_010892355.1 Granulicatella sp. zg-ZJ
CTTTTACATCTTCTTTTTCTGATGTTACTGGTGAATTTTCAATTTCTTTTTCGCCATCTTCTTTTGCTTTGTTGACTTCTTCCACATCTGTTGCAGCGTCAATGGCTGTTTTTGCTTTCTCTGCTGCTTGTTTAGCGGCTTTTTTCGCATCGTCTCTTTCTGTTTCTGTTAATTCTTTGTTGTTGAATTTCTCGTCGATTGCGGTATCTTTAGCGGCTTTGGCGTCATCAATGGCTTTTTTCGCATCTTCTTTGGCTTTTGGTAAGTCTATCGCTTGTTTACCAGCTTCTTTTTCAGTGTTGACGTCAGCGTCCGTTGTGGCGTTATCGATCGCTTGTTTAGCGGCTTCTTTGGCTTTCTCTACTGCGTCTTTTGCTTTTGTTTTGACGTCTTCTGGTAAGTCAGAGTTGTCGATGGCTTCTTTGGCTTTCTCTGCTGCAGTATCAATGTCTTGTTTAGCGTTTGATTTGATTGCGCCATTTACTTCAGCGTTTACTTTTGGTAGACCCTCTGTTTTTGCCGTATTGACTCCCTCAACATTTGTTGCGGCATCGATGGCTTCTTTTGCCGTATCTGCTGCTTGTTTAGCGGCTTTTTTCGCATCGTCTCTTTCTGTTTCTGTTAATTCTTTGTTGTTGAATTTCTCGTCGATTGCGGTATCTTTAGCGGCTTTGGCGTCATCAATGGCTTTTTTCGCATCTTCTTTGGCTTTTGGTAAGTCTATCGCTTGTTTACCAGCTTCTTTTTCAGTGTTGACGTCAGCGTCCGTTGTGGCGTTATCGATCGCTTGTTTAGCGGCTTCTTTGGCTTTCTCTACTGCGTCTTTTGCTTTTGTTTTGACGTCTTCTGGTAAGTCAGAGTTGTCGATGGCTTCTTTGGCTTTCTCTGCTGCAGTATCAATGTCTTGTTTAGCGTTTGATTTGATTGCGCCATTTACTTCAGCGTTTACTTTTGGTAGACCCTCTGTTTTTGCCGTATTGACTCCCTCAACATTTGTTGCGGCATCGATGGCTTCTTTTGCCGTATCTGCTGCTTGTTTAGCGGCTTTTTTCGCATCGTCTCTTTCTGTTTCTGTTAATTCTTTGTTGTTGAATTTCTCGTCGATTGCGGTATCTTTAGCGGCTTTGGC
>NZ_WNJY01000057.1:0-1004 GCF_010892355.1 Granulicatella sp. zg-ZJ
TGAGTCAACAGGAGTACCTCAACTTACAGTTCCGCAACTTGCGAAATACAAAATATTTTTTCCAAAGTCACTTGATGAAGAAGAAAAGATAGGCTCATATTTCCGAGATCTCGACCACCTCATCGCCTTTCACCAGCGTAAACTTAATAAGTTAAAAATATTAAAAAAGGCTTATTTATCAGAAATGTTTCTCGATGAAAGAAAGCGTATACCAAAAAGGCATTTTTCTAGTTTTATTTATGCTTGGGAACAGCAGAAGTTAGGGAAAATTTTAGAATATGAACAACCAACAAAGTATATAGTAAATTCAACTGAATATGATGATAAAAATAAAATTCCAGTTTTAACTGCTGGTCAAAGTTTTATATTGGGATACACAAATGAAAATAATATAAAAGAGGCATCTGAAAATAATCCAATTATAATATTCGATGATTTTACAACAAACTCTCATTATGTGGATTTTCCTTTTAAAATAAAGAGTTCTGCAATGAAGTTGTTAAGTACAGATTTAAAAAAATATAATTTATATTTCTTATACTGTATATTGAAAAATATAAATTATTTACCACAAAGTCATGAAAGACATTGGATTTCTAAATTTTCTGATTTTGAAATAAAACTACCATATTATTCAGAGCAGAATAAAATTGGTAATTTTATAATCAATATAGACAACCTCATCGCCCTTCATCAGCGTAAATTAGAAAAGTTAAAAAATTTAAAAAAAGCTTATTTAAACGAGCTATTTGTTTGATACCAACGTGTGTATTTATAATTATTACAATATTGACCCAAAAACAGATAAATATTAGCGATAGCAAGCATTATAAAATAACATTTTATACTAAAAAAGCCGTTAAAATAATAAAAACGGCTCTTCGTCAAATTGTGTTGGTGGAGAGAAATAGTGAGTATGTTGGTAGTGAATGGCATTAACCATTCACTACCTTTTTCACATTCTTTTTCTGCCACTGAGAATGGTGTTGTATGATTAAAATACG
>NZ_WNJY01000058.1:0-897 GCF_010892355.1 Granulicatella sp. zg-ZJ
GAAACAATAAAAATGACAGATGAATCACTACTCTCATTCTCCTTTCTTTCATCTTTTATTTTCGAATATTTTATACTTGTCCAAATATCAGGACTTTATGTACAAATATGTTAAAATAAAAGAAGCTTGAATTAAGATTGTGATTTTTCCAATGAATATAGGACTTTTAGAGCCACTATGCATCAAAAAACAACCAATTTATCATTTTGAAATTGGTTTGTTTAGTGCGTTCCAAAAGTCCTAGTATTTTGTACAACTTTTTTGATTTTTTCTAAGTATTAACCAGTTATAACACGTTGTTTTAGCCACTCCTAAAAGTTGAGCTGCCTCTCGAGTATTTAATTTATTTAAATTCCACTGTTGATAAACATCTTCAAAATTAGCTGGCAACTCTTTTTTTGGTCGCCCAAATTGAACACCTTTTTTCTTTGCTTCTATAATTCCCTCTTTTTGCCTTTGAAGCATATTTTCACGTTCTACTTGAGCAATATAAGATAATATTTGTAGTACTAAATCAGAAATGAATCGACCTGTTATATTATTATCAAAAGATGATTTCGTATTTAATAATTCTAAGTCAATAACCCGAATATCTACCTCTTTTTCTCTCACTAAATAGCGCCACTGTTCAAGAATCTCATCATAATTTCTTCCTAAACGATCAATCGATTTAATCACAATTTCATCTCCCTTTTTTACACGTTTTATCATACGTTTGTAAGCTACTCGATTGAAATCTCTCCCTGACATTTTATCAATATAAATCTGTTTTTGTGCAATCCCTTCTTTGTACATAGCTGTTAACTGACGATCAATGTTTTGTTCCTTTGTCGACACACGAATATACCCGTATTTCATAGTTAGTCCTCCTATTGTTTTTTTACTATTATCTCAAAG
>NZ_WNJY01000059.1:0-562 GCF_010892355.1 Granulicatella sp. zg-ZJ
AATTCATCAAAGCATAGATGATGAGGTAATTGTGTGTTGTGATTTACTTTTAAAGTAGAGGCGACCTTATCAACAATACGTCTGACCGTATGTACAGATACATTGTGTTGTTTAGCGATATATGTTTCTGAAATGGTTTCTGTTAAAGTATCCATTATCTTTTGTTTTAAACGGTTTGTGATAAAACAATGCTTATCCACAATAGGTGTTTCAGCTGTAAATGATGATTGACAGGATTTACAATAAAAACGTTGTTTAGTGAGTGATAAATAGGCGTTTAGTCCTGAAATTTGGCATAAAGACAGTCGAGATTGACGTGTCCCATTTTTTACAATGCCATTGGTTGCGTAACAATTTGGGCAACAATCTGGTGTATAGGTTAATTTACCGTATAAGACTAATGATTTTTTATGTCGAATGTCACACTCTGATACGTTTTCATGATCAAATGTGATGTTTTTATCCTTTAATTGTAGTAAGATTTCTGTTATATTAGACATAGGCAATTTCTCCTTATTATTTGGTGGTACTTTTAATTTAAGAGAAAATTGCCTTTTTGTCT
>NZ_WNJY01000060.1:0-308 GCF_010892355.1 Granulicatella sp. zg-ZJ
TATAAAATAGAAAGAGGTAACTTCCTACATTTTTATCCATATAAAAGGTTAATTTTAGTAGTTTTTTAAATTTATAATATAAAATACAAAGTAAAAAAATGGATACAAATCCTTTTGATTTGAACCAATTTGAACCTTAATTTGATAGCCTTTGATGAATATTATTTAGAAGAGAACGACCGTTCTCTTCACAGACTGTTGACAAATTAAAATGTCGACAGTCTTTTTTCGTATCAGACGTTAAGTTGTACGGCTTACCACGATGTACACGATACATCGCTCGTTCTCTACTACGTGTGAGAACGAAG
>NZ_WNJY01000005.1:0-90821 GCF_010892355.1 Granulicatella sp. zg-ZJ
TATTATAAAAAAGACATTTTAAAATTTTTAGAAGAGAAAAAGATATTTTCTGTGATTGGGTATAGACGTTTTCATCGCAATCCTGACCATAAGTTTTTTCGCTATGATTCATCTAGAGATTGTTTTACGGATACACGTACGGGAGAAATTTACACCTACAGAAACATTGATAGACAAGGATATAAGCAGTATCGTATAAGCGATAACAGTAATAAACGGATACTACGTCGAGCGATAGATGCTGATGTATACGATAGATGTCGTGAACGTCGATTATCTACGTTTGGGAAAGCACTATATAAACGACGGAAAGAAACGATTGAGCGTAGCTTTGCAGACTCTAAACAAAATCATGGGTATCGGTTTGCACAATATAGAGGAGTAGCCAAGATGCAGCAGTACACTTGGTTATCTTGTGCTGCCCAAAACATGAAAAAAATGGCAATCCTACTCACGAGAGATAGCCATTTTTTACAATATAGTTCTTTATTTATCATTTTTAAATGTAAAATCCAACGTATTTTTCAAAACTGGAAAAATACGTTGGATTTTTTATCGCTATTGTCAACAGTCTGACCATAGAGATTATTCTATGGTTTTTTCATATTCAATAGGATATCGTCTAGGATACTTTTTTTCATACATAAAATATGGTATGATTATAGATACAAAAAAAGAAAGTGATAATAGTTTATGATAAATGAAGAAACGTTTAAACGCATTAAACAATTAACCGAATTACAAGCAACAAGTGGATTTGAACACAATGTTAGAGAATATATGAAAACACAACTTGCACCATTAGTAGATAAAATCGAACAAGATGGCCTAGGTGGTGTTTTTGGTGTGAGAGAACATCAAGATAAACAGGCTCCTAGAGTGATGTTTGCTGCGCACATGGATGAAGTAGGCTTTATGGTGACACATATTACAGATAGAGGTTTGTTTAAAGTGACATCTTTGGGAGGTTGGAATCCTTATGTTGTTTCTGCACAGCGCTTTACACTGCAAACAAAACAAGGTGATTATACCTGTGTTTCTTCATCAGTTCCTCCGCATTTATTAAGAGGTACAAACCAATCTGGAGATATCTCTATTGACAATATTTTATTTGATGCCGGATTTGAGTCTAAAGATGAAGCAATTGCTTATGGTGTCAGACCGGGAGATACGATTGTGCCAAAAGTTGAAACAGAATTATTGGCGAATAAAAAACGGATTGTATCAAAAGCATGGGATAATCGTTATGGATGTGCTGTATTATTAGATGCTCTTCAAACAGTAAAAGATGATACATTAAAAAGTACCATTATTGCTGGAGCAAATGTGCAAGAAGAAGTTGGCTTAAGAGGTGCAAAAGGGTCTACTGTTTTATGCCAACCGGATGTTTTTTTTGCGGTAGATTGTTCACCAGCAGATGATTTACAAACAACAAATGGTACATTTGGGCATCTTGGAAAAGGAACGTTATTACGTATTTTAGATCCCGGTTTTATTTTGTTAAAAGGAATGAAAGAGTATTTATTGGATACGGCTGAAACACATGGTATTCCATATCAATACTTTGTTTCTAAAGGTGGAACAGATGCTGGTGCAGCTCATCAAATGAATACAGGGATACCAAGTGCTGTGATTGGTGTTTGTGCAAGATATATTCATACACATCAAACAATTTTCGCTATTGAAGATTATGAGGCTGCTAAAGAAATGATCGTACATATTATGAGAACATTTGATAGCAGTACACTTGAGACAATTAAACGAATGAATGGGTAAGGAGAATATGATGTTTTTAGCATTTTATAATAAAGAACATGTTGGAGATACGCTTTTATTAGTTCGTAAGGAAACAGATGAACCAGTAGACTTTGAACGTGTAGACGATGTGACACGTGTGTTTATCAAAGAAACAAATGAAACAGTAGCTTATAATATTTTCAATATATCTGAGAAAATGACACTTGAAGGGCATGGACAAGTCTTACTAAGAGATGATCAAGTTGTGATGTTGAATGAGCTATTATCTAAATATCAATGGGAAACTATTACCGTAGATAATACACCTAAATTTGTGATAGGGCATGTGGATACATGTGTTGATCATCCTGATTCAGATCATCTACATGTAACAACTGTGTCTGTTGGGCAAGATAAACCATTACAAATTGTATGTGGAGCACCTAATGTAGAAGTAGGACAACGTGTAGTTGTCGCAAAAGTTGGAGCAGTGATGCCAAGTGGCATGATTATTTGGGACGGAGAACTACGTGGTATTGCCAGTCAAGGTATGTTATGTTCTGCTAGGGAATTACAGTTACCAAATGCACCTGATAAAAGAGGTATTTTAGTGTTAGACGAGGGAATAGTTGGACAGCCTTTTCCTTTGGTGTAGGAGGAGAAAATGATTGATTTTCCAAATTATTTAATCCATAATGGGTATCCTAGATTAGAAAAGCGTCAAATGAAATCTGAAATCGTTCTATCAAAACCATTTCAACATGAGCGAGATGAACAAGCAAAACAACGATATGAAAAGAAGCGTGACGACGAATTAAAGCAATTAGAAAAACGTCAATCACGTCCATTTGTGAGAAGTGAAGTGCCGTCTTTGTTAAAAGGTATGGAGAAAAAAACGCCAGTTGATTATAGAAGTCTTTATGAGCGTTTATCTGTTTCAGAGGAAGATTTGTTGCTCTTTGCAGAAAATAGTCGACAGTTATATCATGATTTGTCGAAGTTATCACAATTATTAGAAGAAACACAGAGTCATCCAGACGTGAATAAAAAAGCAAAAAAAGTACAAAAACGTGGTTTAAATCGTTCTATAAATGGTATTTTAGAACAAGAAAATCGTGATATAGCGTATTTATCGAACCGTGTAGAAAGAGAGAATATATATGACTGAAGAGAAAATTTATCATTTCACGGGGATAAAAGGATCTGGAATGAGTGCTCTTGCACTCGTTTTAAATGGAAAAGGGAAAAAAGTTCAAGGTAGTGATAAAACAGAATATTTCTTCACACAAAAAGGATTGGAAGACCAACGTATTCCGTTATATGATTTTTTACAGGCAACCTTAGACAATCAACATATAGTTATTGCTGGAAATGCGTATACGGATGATCATGAAGAATTGGTGCAAGCACGAGAAAATGGAGCGGAAGTTATTCGTTATCATACATTTTTGGGAGATTTGATTAACCAATATACGAGTGTTGCGATAACTGGTTCTCATGGAAAAACAACTACAACAGGATTATTATCTCATGTTTTAAAAACATTGAAACCAACAAGTTATTTAATTGGAGATGGTACAGGTTTTGGAGCAAATGATGCAGAATATTTTGTGTTAGAAGCATGTGAATATCGTCGTCATTTTTTGGCATATCATCCAGATTATGCCATTATGACAAATGTGGATTTCGATCATCCTGATTATTATAAAAATATTGATGATGTATTTTCTGCATTTGAAGCATTTGCCAAGCAAGTAAAAAAAATAGTCGTTGCATGTGGCGATGATGCTTATTTACCACGTTTAAAATCATTAGGTAATGTCATGTACTATGGATTTAAAGAAACTAATGATTTTATAGCGAGAAATATTGAACGTGCACAAGACGGGTCAAAGTTTGATGTGTATGTCAAAGAGCAATTTTATGGAACGTTCCACATTCCAACGTATGGATTGCACAATGTTTTAAATGCATTAGGTGTGATTTCATTATGTTATTTAGAAGGTTTTAAAGCAGAAGATGTGGCAAAAGCTTTATTAACATTTTCTGGTGTAAAACGTCGTTTTTCAGAAAAAATTGTGGGTAGTATGACTATTATTGACGACTATGCACATCATCCATCTGAAATTGCCGCGACACTAGATGCTGTGCATCAAAAATATCCAGATAAAGAAGTGATTGCAGTATTTCAGCCACATACGTTTACACGTACCGTTGCACTTTTAGAACAATTCGCTCATGTTTTATCAACAGCAGATAAAGTTTATTTATGTGATATTTTTGCCTCTGCACGAGAAACAGTTGGCGATGTTACTGTTCAAGATTTAGCAGATAAAATTACAAAAGATGTCCAAATTTTGCATAAAAACAATTTATCTTTGTTATTAGATTATAAAGATGCAGTTATTGTTTTTATGGGAGCAGGCGATATTAACAAAATTGCGAATGATTATACGAATTTATTAGGTCAATTACAATTAAATAAAAATTAAACATTTAAAATATACGGTACCGTTATATGTATACGGTACTGTTTCTTTATAGAAGGGAGACAACAATGTCAAAGAATAAATTACTGTTAATTGATGGAAGTAGTTTAGCTTTTCGTGCATTTTATGGACTATCTTATTTAGATAAATTTAAAACAAAAACAGGACTACATACAAATGCTCTATATGCTTTTCATACGATGCTCGATAGTATGATGAAAAGAGAAGAAGCCACACATATATTGGTTGCATTTGATGCAGGTAAAACAACATTTAGAACAGAGATGTTCACAGAATATAAAGGTGGGCGTGATAAAATGCCTGAAGAAATGGCTGAACAATGGCCATATTTTCGTGTGATGCTCGATGCCTTAGGTATTAAACATTATGAGTTATTGAACTATGAAGCAGACGATATTATTGGAACACTTGCGTCAATGGGTGAACAGGAAAATTTTGAAGTTGTTGTCGTTTCTGGAGATAGAGATTTAATTCAACTAACAAGTGAGCATATTCGTGTGGATATTACTAAAAAAGGTTCGGAAGTATATGCCTATACGCCTCAAGTTGTGATGAATGATATGGGAATTACACCGAAACAGTTGATTGATGTAAAGGGCTTAATGGGTGATTCTTCGGATAATTATCCAGGCGTTACAAAAGTTGGTGAAAAAACAGCATTAAAACTCATTCAAGAATATGGTAGTGTTGAAGGTGTATATGATCATGTACAGGACATGAAGACCAGTAAGTTAAAAGAAAACTTAATTGCAGATAAAGAAAATGCTTTTTTAAGTAAAAATTTAGCACGTATTTTAACTGATGCACCGATTGATGTTACGTTAGGCGACACTTTATATCGTGGAAAAAATATTCCTGCTTTAGAAAAGTTTTATAAAGAAATGGAATTTAAACAATTTTTAAGTCAATTAGATGTGCAAGAAGAAAAAATTGATATTGTTGATAGTGCTTATGAATTTGTAGAAGAAGTTACATCGGATATGGTTTCACAAGACGGTGTTTTTTATATTGAGCTACTGGAGGAAAATTATCATACCGGTACACCAGTAGGAATTGCTTGGTCAAATCAAGGTCGTATTTATGTGTCGCAATGGGAAACATTATTAGCGTCCTCTTTACTACAAAACTGGTTAATGAGTTCACATCCAAAAATCGTATTTGATCGTAAAAAAACAGAAGTACTGTTAAGAAGATACGGATTAAACATTGATTGTATGGCTTTTGATATTTTATTAGCAGCTTATTTATTAAATACAAATTTAACAAATTCGGATATTTCTCAAGTTGCATCGGAATATTACCATACAAGTGTTAAAAGTGATGAAGTTGTTTATGGAAAAGGTGTTAAATTAGCTATTCCAGAACCAATAATTTGGCAACAGCATTTGGCTCAAAAAGTAGATGCACTACAAGCATTGTATCCAATTTTTGATACATTATTAAAAGAACAATCATTGGATGCGTTATATTATGATATGGAAATGCCTTTAGCACATGTACTGGCTCAGATGGAATGTTTAGGGATTAAAGTGAATGATACGACTTTGTTGGATATGAAAGATATATTAGAAGAACGTATCGTTACTTTAGAACAAGAAATTTATGACTTGGTGGGAGAAGTATTTAATATTAACTCACCTAAAAAACTTGGTGAAATCCTTTTTGAAAAACTTGGTCTACCAGCTAGCAAAAAAACAAAAACTGGCTATTCAACAGCCGTTGATGTATTAGAAAAATTATTGTACGTACCAATTGTTGAGAAAATTTTGGATTATCGTCAAATTACAAAATTAAAATCAACGTATGTGGAAGGCTTATTGAAATATATTTCGGATGTGGATCAAAAAGTTCATACACGTTTTGTTCAAACCTTAACACAAACAGGACGCTTAAGTTCAACCGACCCTAATTTACAAAATATTCCCGTCCGTATGGAAGAGGGACGACGTATTCGTAAAGCTTTTGTACCTAGCCATCCAAACTGGAAATTATTATCGGCAGATTATTCACAAATTGAATTGCGTGTGCTCGCACATATTGCTGATGATGAACATATGAAAGAGGCTTTTGTATCTGATGAGGATATTCATACAAGTACGGCGATGAGAGTGTTTGGGGTTGCAAGAGAAGAGGTTGACGATGCCATGAGACGTCAAGCAAAAGCAGTTAATTTTGGTATTGTTTATGGGATAAGCGATTATGGATTATCTCAAAATTTAAATATTACAAGAAAAGCAGCTAAAGAATTTATAGATCGTTATTTTGAAAAATATCCAAATATACAAAAATATATGCATGATATTGTTGCTTTGGCAAAAAAACAAGGGTATGTAGAAACATTAAATCATAGACGTCGTTATTTACCGGATTTATCGTCTAGTAATTTTAATATTCGTTCATTTGCTGAACGTACAGCAATGAATACGCCTATTCAAGGAAGTGCTGCCGATATTATTAAAATAGCGATGATACGAATGGCACGTGAAATGGAGAAACGACATGTTCAGTCAAGAATGCTGTTACAAGTACATGATGAGTTGATTTTTGAAGTGCCTGAAGAGGAAATTGAAATCATGCAAAAACTTGTGAAAGAGGTCATGGAGAACGCTGTGTCATTATCTGTTCCGTTGAAAGTGGATTGTGAAATAGGGGACACATGGTATGATGCGAAATAAATGAGAAAAAAATGATAAAACATATTGACATTTCTCATTGTATACGTTATAGTGATGTTAATTTCATAGATAAACGTTGAAAAGATAAGTAAAAGCGTGATGCATATTAAAGAGAGCTTTTGGTTGGTGAAAAAAAGCAATGATAGTGCTTCGAAAATGGTCTTGGAGTAAGATATATCTAATAGGTATATCCGTCATGTGTACGATATAACACAACAGTATGATTGTACTGGTAAAGGTGTGTGTTGTAAAGCATACATGAACGTAGAGTGGTAACGCGATAATCCGCCTCTAGTATTTTTAATACTAGAGGCTTTTTGTTTATCTTACATGAAATAAGTGTATGTAAGAGGTGATGATAGTCTGATACATTAGAAGAGATTGAAACATGGGAAAAAGACTTGTTATAAAAAAGAGGCCAAAGCTGACCTCTTGTGTTTATTTCATATCTTTTGAGCTAACCATGATGTCGTCGATTAAACCGTACTCTTTAGCTTCTTGTGCGGTTAACCAATTATCACGATCAGTGTCTTTTGCGATTTTTGTTATTTTTTGACCTGTATTTTTTGCTAAAATTTTATTTAAACGTTCACGTGTAAATAAAATATGTTTTGCAGCAATTTCGATTTCTGTTGCTTGACCTTGAGCACCACCTAATGGCTGGTGAATCATAATTTCTGCATTTGGTAATGCATAACGTTTACCTTTTGCACCAGATGAAGATAAAAAACTTCCCATAGAAGCTGCTAAACCAATGACAATGGTTTGTACATCTGCTTTAATAAAGTTCATGGTATCATAAATGGCTAAACCGGCTGATACGCTTCCTCCTGGTGAGTTGATATATAAATAAATATCTTTTTCAGGGTCTTGTGCTTCTAAAAATAGTAATTGTGCAATAACAGAGTTTGCTACATCATCATCAATAGGACCACTCAACATAATAATACGGTCTTTCAAAAGTCTTGAATAAATATCGTAAGCACGCTCGCCACGTGATGATTGTTCAATAACAGTAGGCACTAAATTCATTTCTTTCCTCCAAAGATTGTTTTTACTTAGTATAAAAGTATCTTGCGGGTTAGTAAAGTAAAATGCCTTTTATAAATCATTAGAATAGAAAAAGGAGAATATATTATGATAAAACAAATTAAAAAAAGTTTCACAGTTGCTTTAGCAGCATGTTTATTAGGAGCTTGTGGACAAGCTCCACAAACACAAAGTAATCAAGAAACAACAAAAGAACCGACAAAAGTAAAAATTGCAGTTGTCGGTAGTCCATCTCACGATATTTGGAATTTTGTCGCTGAAAAAGCTAAAAAAGAAAATATTGATTTAGAAGTTATTGAAATGAATGATTATGTTCAACCAAATGTGGCACTATCAGAAGGGTCTATTGATTTGAATGCATATCAACATCGTGCATATTTAAAACAATGGAATACAGAGCATAAAGATGATTTAAAAGAAATAGGTTTAACCATTATTACACCACTATATTTCTTCTCTAATAAAGTAAAATCATTAAGTGATTTACCTGAGGGTGCTAAAGTTGCTATTCCAAAAGAAGTAGCTATTCAAGGTCGTGCGTTAGTTGCTTTACAAACAGCAGGTGTTATTAAATTAAAAGATGGTGGTAGTACAAAATCTTCTTTAACAGATATTGAAAGTAATCCAAAAAATATTGAGTTTTTAGAAGTTGAATCTGCCCAAGCAGTTCGTACATTAGATGATGTACATGCCGCAACAATTGGTGGTTCTTTTGCAACAGATGCAGGTCTATCTATTAAAGACAATATTTTCACAGATGCAGATTATTTAGATACAATTCCAGCAGACCGTTACAATATTATTGCAGCAAAAGAAAAAAATGCAGATAATCCTGTTTATAAAAAAATTGTAGAATTATTCCAATCTGATGATGTTGTTGAGAAAATGAATGAAGTAGCACCAGGTCAATATTATCCAGTTTGGAAAACAAATAAATAGTTTTAAAGTATAAAAAATATGTGAAACACCACTTGAGTGTCTTGAATACTCAAGTGGTGCTTATTTTTAAAATGTGCTATGCTTAGTGTAAGAAAGGTGGCTTATTTATGACAGAAAAATTATTTTCATTAGCACTTGAATTACAAAGTTTAGCACAAGCAGGCTTATTTTATGGAAAAGATATTTTTGATTTAGAAAGATATGAGCGTATTAAAGATATTTCTCTAGAAATTTTATCAAATAAAACGTCTTATTCTTTAGAAAGAGTAAGTGATTTATTTTTAACAGAAAAAGGTTATCAAACACCTAAAGTAGATGTGCGTTCAGCTGTTTTTCAAGAGGATACTATTTTATTAGTTCAAGAGAAAACAGGTCTGTGGTCTTTACCGGGCGGGTGGTGCGATATTTTATTAACGCCTACTGAGAATGCCATAAAAGAAGTAAAAGAAGAGGCAGGATTGGATGTGAAGATAGATAAGTTGGTTGCCGTTTTAGACATGGCAAAACATCATCAAAAGAAGAATATTTTTAGTGTTTATAAACTCTTTTTTACGTGTGAGGTATTAGGAGGGGAGTTTATAAGTAACAGTGAAACATTGGCTAGTCGCTATTTTAAGTTAACAGAATTACCAGAACTGGCTGAGTCAAAGACGACAGTTGAAGAAATTGAAATGTGTTTTGATGCTTATCAAAATAGTGATTGGAAAGTAGTTGTTGATTGATTATCACATATTGATTTAAAGAGTATAATATAAAGGACCTCGAAGCATTTACTTCGAGGTCCTTTTGTTTTATTCGTATAGTGCATTGACACGTGCTTGTACAGCATCATCACTTAAATATTCTTCATAAGTGGTAGATAATCTATCGACAACACCATTTGGAGAAACTTCAATAATACGATTTGCAATTGTATTGATAAATTCGTAGTCATGTGATGTAAATAGAAGAGAACCTTTAAAGGCAATCATACCATCATTTAAAGCAGTAATAGATTCTAAGTCTAAGTGATTTGTTGGGTCATCTAAAATCAAGACATTTGATTTTGATAGCATCATTTTTGATAACATACAACGTACTTTTTCTCCCCCGGATAAGACGTTTACTTCCTTCATTACGTCCTCACCAGAGAAGAGCATGCGACCTAAGAAACTACGTAGGAATGTATTATCGCTTTCTTCTTGTGGAGCGTATTGACGTAGCCACTCTAAAATAGATAAGTTTGAGCTAAATTCTTCCGTTGTATCTTTTGGTAAGTAAGCGCGGCTTGTTGTGACACCCCATTTGAATGTACCACTATCTGCTTCCATTTCACCCGTTAAAATTTTAAATAATGTTGTTGTCGTAATATCTTTTCTACTTAAAAAGGCAACTTTATCGTCTTTTGATAAGGTGAATGAAATATTATCCAATACTTTTTCGCCATCAATCGTTTTTGATAAGTTTTCAACAATCAATAAGTCATTTCCAATTTCACGATCAATCGTAAAGCCAACAAAAGGATACTTACGAGAAGACGGTTGAATATCGTCCAGCGTAATTTTTTCCAACATTTTTTTACGAGAAGTTGCTTGCTTGGATTTAGAGGCATTTGCACTAAAGCGTGCAATAAAGTCTTGTAATTCTTTAATTTTTTCTTCTTTTTTCGCATTCGCATCAGCAGCTAATTTTGCGGCTAATTGACTTGATTTTAACCAGAAATCATAGTTTCCGACATATAGTTGGATTTTGCCGAAATCAACGTCAGCCATATGTGTGCATACGACATTTAAAAAGTGACGGTCATGAGAAACGACAATAACAGTATTGGGAAAGTCTAATAAAAAGTCGGACAACCAATCAATAGATGCTTTATCCAAACCATTGGTTGGCTCGTCTAGTAATAAGACATCAGGTTGACCAAATAATGCTTGTGCTAATAAGACTTTTACTTTCTGAGGTTCAATTAACTCAGCCATTTTTTTATTGTGTAAATCTTCTGTAATACCTAATCCTTGTAGGAGAATAGACGCATCACTTTCAGCTTCCCATCCATTTAATTCAGCAAATTCGCCTTCTAATTCACCAGCACGAACACCGTCTTCTTCTGAAAAATCTTCCTTTGCATATAAGGCATCTTTTTCTTTCATAATATCGTATAGACGTTTATTTCCCATAATGACAGTTTCTAAAACATCATATTCTTCAAAGCCGTAGTGATTTTGGCTTAAAACTGATAGTCGCTCATGTGGGTCTAAAAAGACATCACCTGTTGTTGCTTGAATTTCTCCTGATAAAATTTTTAAGAATGTTGATTTTCCTGCACCATTCGCACCAATAACCCCATAACAGTTACCAGGTGTAAAAGTGATATTTACGTTATCAAATAATTTGCGATCTGAAAATAGTAAACTAACGTTTGATACTGTAAGCAAATTTTTTACCTCATTTCATTATAAATTCTTGCCTATTTTATCATATATAGACTCAAAAGTTAAATATAGTCCTTTAAAGTATTCAATAATTTTTCTGTTGTATCAACGACTTTTCCATTTAATTTCACAAGGCCTACTGTATATAGATTGATGTATGAAAATTGCGATTCAGCAATATCTTGTAATGCATCTAATTTTTGTTGATTTGTTGCCCCTTGCTGACGGCTATCTGTGTATAAGGCAATAATTGGAATGCCTGCTTGATAAGCAACACCGATTTCACTTGCCACACCAACATCAATGCTTGCACCGTCTAAAACGGCAACCATAATATTGCTGCTTAATAATTGTTCTGTATCAACTTTAGCAATTAGCTTAGAATCGGCGTACGCACTTTTATCGTTAATGTCTGCTTGTTCTTGTGGTAAATAAATATCTAGTGTTGGGAATTGTTGGCGAATTAAACTTACCACATAGCGATTGTATTGTTGTTCCATTTCTGAAAATAAAGGACTAGCAAAATAAATTTTTGTCATATTTGTTTCCTCCAGTGTTATCATTTATAGATATTTTAAAGTCATCAAAAAATCTATTTCCATCTCTCATTGATGATGTATTACGTATAGCATAATGTAAAAAGCCTTTATTATCAACTAATTAGAGTAGATAATAACTGGATTTTTGTTAATCAATGTATAAGAACAAAAAACAGCTCTTTATATTACAATTTTGTTACAAAAATAACAGAAAGATATAAAAATAATACATTTTAAAGACAGGATGAGTTTAAATGTAATTTTTTAGTAACATAAATGTATTCTTGCTTTGATAGAATGAGATTAAGTAAAGGAGTGACCTATGTTAAAAAGAAAATCAAGACGATTTTTCTTGTTCATTGGATTTTCTTTTTTTGTAAGCAGTCTTTATATAGCTTATGCTCAAGAAGATGCTTCAAAAGAGCAGATTGAAAAGCAATCAAAAGATATAGAAATACAAATTGAATCGCTTGTGACTTCACTACAAGAAAAGCAAAATAAAGTTTCTCAGTTAACTGAAGACATTGAAACAAGTAAAAAACTATATCGAGAAACGGAAGGAAAAATTATTGATCAGGAAAAAATCGTTGAATCAAGAAGGTTACAAGCGAAAGATAGACTAAGAGAAATACAAATTCGAGATGAAGTCAATGATATTTTGTATATTTTGTTATCTTCTGAGAGTATTACTGATTTTTTTGAACGGTATCATTTAATGGCACAGTTACAAGATGCGGCGAATAGTCGTTTGACGTCTGCACAACAATCTTTTAAAGACTTACAACGTTTAAAAGCAGAGCATAAAGATCAAATTATTCAATTAAATGCTCAAAAGAAAGAGTTGGAAGAAGAAACGGTACGCTTAAGCGAACAAAAAGAAGTTCTGTCAGAAAAAATTGCTAGTAATGGTGATTATTTAGATAAATTGGCAGAAGAAAAATATCGTAAACAACTTGAATTAACTGAAATGTTTGAAAAAATGATGCAAGAACAAAAACAAGTGACTGTTGCACAAGTGACAACACAATCTGTACAGGAGAATAAAGAAAAACCAGCAGAAACAACGACACAAACGCAACAAACAACACAAGTATCGACAGCAGAAAATACCTTTGTTGGTCGAACGTTGACAGTACATGCAACGGCTTATTCTTATAATGAACCAGGATTAACACATCATACGAAAATGGGAATTGATTTACGTATCAATCCTAAAGTAATTGCTGTTGATCCAAGTGTTATTCCATTAGGATCTTATGTTTATATTCCAAACTTTGGTGTTTATTTAGCAGCCGACGTTGGAAGTGCAATTAAAGGAAATAAAATCGATATTCATATGGTCAGTGTTGAGGATGCTATAAAATTTGGCAGACAAAATATAACCGTGACTATTTTAAAAGATAAACCTTAAGAAACTGATGATTGAAAACCACATTTGTCAAAAATGTGGTTTTTTTGCATATATAATCAGTAGGAGGGGAAAATGCTTATTGCGAAAAATCATCGACATCACTATTGCCAAGCAAAACTGGCAACTAAAGAAGAGAACTATTATTGTCCAAGTTGTTTACAAGAAGTATTATTAAAAATTGGTAAAGTAAAAACACCCTATTTTGCACATAAAAAAGTATGCTCACAGAACTTGTTTAGTGAAGGGGAAACGATAGAGCATGTACAAGGTAAGCAGTATTTATACGATTTGTTGTCTAAGCATAGTTGTTGTCCAGTACTAGAACCGTATATCAAAACTTTAAAACAAAGACCAGATATTTTATTTTTTTATGAGCATCAACAATATGTGATTGAATTTCAATGTAGTTTTATCTCAAGTGAAAAAATACGTCAACGAACAGAAGGATATGTTAAAGAGGGATATCATGTTATTTGGATTGTAGGGAGAAAATTGTTTTTATCTCATAATCTTTTTTTCGCTCAAACCACACCTGTATTAAGTTTATTTCATTTAAATACTCAAACAAAAAAATTATATCAAAAAACAGTAGGCTATACACATGCTATTACTCTTGTTGATTTATTAAGTAATCAGTCAAAACGGTATCAATTAAATGTTCGACAAACACCAAATCAGTATAGTAAAAGATGTCTGTCAAAAGCATGTTTACGTTATTTATATGAGAGGCGTATTGCAGTATGTTATTTACCGTCGGTATTATTCATACAAAAAAAGCATTATTTAGGATTGGCTACTTCTTTTGTCGAGGTTCTTATTTATGTTTTTTGTAAAATTCAAAAAGATAAAAAAGTAACATTTTATATTCTTTTTCAATATTTAGTATGGCTTGTTAAGCATGATATTATTCGTTTAAAAGAAATGCCTTTAATTGATAAACATACATTTATTTATCAGTTTATGTATGATGCATTATTTGTATTGGAAAAAATAAATTGTATCACTTGTATGCAAGATAGTGTCTTTATCAAAAAACAGTGAAAAATTTTCTTTGTTTAAATTTAATAATTGCCATTATGATGAAAATCTACTATGATAGAGTTATCATATATTTTGGAGGTCATTTTATGACAAAATTACTTATTTTTGGGCACCAAAATCCAGATACAGATACAATTTCATCTGCGATTGCCTATGCATATTTATTAACACAAAAAAATCATGAAGCAGAACCAGTTGCTTTAGGAAACCCAAATGAAGAAACACAATTTGCTTTAGAATATTTTGGTGTGAAAGCGCCACGTGTGGTAGAAACAGTATCTAATGAAGTGGATACGGTTGCCTTGGTTGACCACAATGAAGCACAACAAAGTGTCAAAGACTTAAAAGATGTAACAGTATTTTCTGTTGTGGATCATCATCGTATTGCCAATTTTGAAACAGCAAATCCATTGTATTACCGTGCTGAACCAGTAGGCTGTACAGCTACTATTTTGTATAAATTATTTAAAGAAGATGGTATTGAGATTCCATCTCACATTGCTGGATTGATGTTGTCGGCAATTATTTCAGATACATTATTATTTAAATCACCAACATGCACACAAGAAGATATTGATGTTGCACATGAATTAGCGGCATTATCAAAAGTAGATGTTAATGTATATGGTTTAAATTTATTAAAAGCAGGAACAAATTTATCAAGCAAAACCATTGAAGAATTATTAAACTTAGATGCAAAGTCATTCCCTATGGGAAGTACAACAGTACGTATTGCACAAGTGAATACAGTTGATGAAAATGAATTATTAGTGAAACAAGATGTATTAGAAGTAGCAATGGATAAAGAAAATAAAGAAAATGGCTATGATTTATTTGTTTTAGTAATCACAAATATTTTAACAAGTAATTCAGTTGTTGTTGTTTCAGGAGAACCACAGGAAGCTGTTGAAAAAGCGTTCAATGTAACATTAGCAAACCATACTGCTGTATTAGAAGGTGTCGTATCACGTAAAAAACAAGTTGTCCCAGCTTTAACAGAAGTTTTAGGATAATAGGTTTGATGTTTTATTGATACTCGTTATCGATAGAGATAATATCGTGTGTTGGGGAGTGAGCAAAAAATGCTCACTCCCCATATTATAAAAATGGTATAACAAAGGAGAACGGGTTTGAACGTTGAAAAATTATCAAAGAGATTAGAGTTAGTTGCCAACGCTGTGCCAAAAGATGCAAGAGTAGCAGATATAGGTTCCGATCATGCTTATTTACCTTGTTATTTAGCGTTAAATGAGCAGATTACGTATGCTGTGGCTGGAGAAGTTGTTGACGGACCTTTTCAATCAGCGTGTCTACATGTGAAAGAACAAGGTTTAGCAGAGAAAGTATTTGTTCGCTTAGCAGACGGTTTAGATGCTATTGAAGAACTCGACAAGATTGATACAGTAACTATTTGTGGTATGGGTGGCGATTTGATTTCTAAAATTTTAGAACGTGGTTATATAAAAGGGCAATTAAAAACAGTAAATACTCTTATTTTACAGCCAAATATAGGGGAACAACATGTCAGAAAATGGTTAATGGCACATCAATACAAAATTATTGAAGAATATATTATAGAAGAAAACAAAAAAATTTATGAAGTTATTGTGGCGACGGTATCAAAAGATGTTATAAAGTACTCGTTAGAGCAATTACAATTTGGGGTATTTTTACCAGATCGTAAAGAAACAGCTTTTGTACAAAAGTGGATGTTAGAATTGGATAAATATGAATCAGTTATAAAACAATTAAAGCAAGCAAAAACAGATGAGTCAGAGAAAATTTTATTGTTTAGAGAAAAGCAACGTGTCATTAAGGAGATGTTAAGCAATGCCCACAGTAAGTGAAGTGATAGAGGTTATTGAAACATTAGCACCACGTTATTTAGCTGAGAGTTGGGATAATGTGGGGCTACAAATCGGAAGAAGAGATGTAAAGGTAAAAGGGATTTTATTTACTTTAGATGTCACAATTGAAGTTGTGGAGGAAGCTATAGGTAAAGGTGCCAATTTAATAATTGCACATCATCCGATTATTTTTAAAGGTGTCAAATCTATTTGTTCGGATAACGATAAAGGGGTGCTCTATTTAAAATTGATAGAGCAGGGTATCAATGTTTATGTTGCACATACCAATTTAGATAATGCCAATGGAGGTATGAATGATTGGTTAGCACAGTCGTTAGGATTGCAGAATATTTGTGTGATGGATGTCATTGGCACATTGGAAAATGGACAAGAGTATGGTACTGGTCGTGTCGGAATGTTCGAAAATCCAATGACATTGGAAGAATTAGGCAATCTTGTAAATGATGTGTATATCACACATGGTGTACGTTTTGTCGGTGACAAAAAAACACGTATTCAAAAAGTTGCATTATGTGGAGGCTCAGCCATGGATTATTATGAGAGTGCCCTTAAACATAAAGCAGATGTATATATTACAGGTGATATTAAATATCATCAAGCCCAAGATTTATTAGCAGAGGGACTTGTAGCGATTGATGCTGGGCATTATATTGAAAGTATTTGTAAAGATAAATTATTTGCTATCTATAAAGAATGGGTTAAAATGAATGAGTATAATATACCATTATATATTTCACAAGTGAATACAGACCCATTTGTATTTTAGAAAGAAGGAAAAAAGATGACAGAAAAATTAGTTGAACGTTTTGTAACATATATTAAGTTTGATACGCAATCAGATGCATATAGTCAAACAGTTCCGTCTACACAAAATCAAGTAGAGTTTTCAAAAACAGTGTTAATACCAGAACTAGAAGCATTAGGCTTGTCAGATGTTAAATATCATGAAAGTAATGGATTTGTGACGGCTTTATTACCAAGCAATACAACTAAAAAAGTGTCAACAATCGGCTTTTTAGCCCATGTTGATACAGCAGACTTTAATGGAAAAAATATCAATCCACAATTTCATCCAAACTATCATGGAGAAGATATTGTATTAAATGCAGAAGAAAATATTGTTTTGCGTGTATCAGAGTTTCCAAACTTGGCAAACTATAAAGGGCAAACATTGATTACAACAGACGGCACAACATTATTAGGTGCTGATGATAAAGCAGGTATTGCTGAAATTGTCACAGCGGTTGATTATTTATTACAACATCCTGAAATTGAGCATGGAGATATTAAAATTGCATTTGGTCCAGATGAAGAAATTGGTCGTGGTGCTGATTTGTTTGATGTAGCTGACTTTGCAGCCGATTTTGCCTATACAATGGACGGTAGTCGTGTTGGTGAATTGGAATGGGAAAGTTTTAACGCTGCACAAGCAACAGTAAAATTTAAAGGAAAAAATGTGCATCCTGGTACAGCAAAAGGTGTTATGATTAACGCAATGACATTGGCAACAGAATTTGATAGACGTTTGCCGAATAAAGAAGTACCTGAATTAACAGAAAAACGTGAAGGATTTCATCATTTAATGGGTATGTCTGGTACTATTGAAGATGCCACATTACTTTATATCATTCGT
Organism: Granulicatella sp. zg-ZJ; assembly: GCF_010892355.1. Lineage (NCBI taxonomy): Bacteria > Bacillati > Bacillota > Bacilli > Lactobacillales > Carnobacteriaceae > Granulicatella > Granulicatella sp. zg-ZJ. The sequence goes on from NZ_WNJY01000005.1 coordinate 17,815, forward strand.
GACCACGATAGAGAAAAATTTGAAGCAAAAAAACAATTATTTGATACATTGGCAAAAGAAATGAATGCCGAATTAGGATTAGATAATGTATCTGTTTTACTAGAAGACCAATATTATAATATGGGTGAAATTTTACAAAAAGATATGACACCAGTTCATTTAGCTCAAAAGGCAATGGAAAACTTAGATATTCCAGTTATCATGAATGCTATTCGTGGTGGAACAGACGGTTCAAAATTGTCCTTTATGGGATTACCAACACCAAATATTTTTGCCGGTGGAGAAAACTTCCACGGTCGCTACGAATTTGTTGCGGTGGAATCTATGCAAAAAGCGGTCGATGTCATTGTTGAAATCGTACGCTTAAGTGTTGATTTATAATATAGTAAATTTAATAGTATTCACAAAAGCTCGGCATCAACGTTTTTTATACGTTGATGTCGAGCTTTTTGGGTTATACGTCAAATAGTGTTGGTAACCCAAAATGATTCTATAATATTCTGGAAAGTTCCTCTATGCTGTAGCATAAAATATATTTTAGTTGAAAAAGGTATTTAAATATAAGGTATTCGATTATTAAAAATGGTGAATTGACAGTTTAAAATGTCAATTCACCACTTTGATTTTAATTAAATACCATGTGTTAAGTCTTCGACTTCAAGTACATCAAATGATTTTGCTGTGAGTTTGTCTGTTAATTTTTGAAGTTGTTGCTTTGTAAAATTTGGTGGGAACATTACCATAATACGTTTTCTAAGTGTAAATTCTTCACGGTCGAGTGTAATTAGTCCGGTAATAGTTGTAAATTTATAAATGATTTTTAAAATTTTATCTAGTCCAGTTACATTATCTGGTACGCTAATTGTTAAAGCGTAGCTAGATTCCGTCATTTTCCAAGATTGTGACAATAGTTCGTACATATCTGTATGTCGAATAATGCCTAAGAAATGATGTTTATCATTTAAGACGCTAATATAGGGTAAATCACCCAATGTGAAAAAAAGTTTAAAAAAGGCATCTGTATTTTTAACGAATTTTGTAGCATTTTTCAAGAGTGTTGTAACAGGTTCGTCAAGGGAACCGCCTTGGACAAGATGTCTATAAATATGGTACTTATAAATGTTGCCACGATATAAGGTACTCGATGGATCAAGAATAGGTATACACCGTTGATTATGATCTTCCATAATATCTAAGGCAATGGCAATGGTATCTTTTGTAGTCACTGTATGTACAGCTTCTTTTGGTATCATAATAGATTGAATAATCATAAATATCTCCTTAAATGTCGTATCTTCATCATAACAGATTTTTTCTATTGAAACCACAAAAAATAATTGACTTCTTTCACAAACACGTGTATTATTTGTTCTCATGAGAACTAAAAAATATTAGTTAGGAGGAGGTATTATGAAAGAGAAGATTGATTTAAAAAAATTAGGGCAACAAATAGATGTTTTTTGTCAGTCTGTTGCGAAAAAACACAATATTGAACATTTAGGTGGCCCGCAAGGACATGTTGTTTTCTTTTTAAAAGAAAGAAAAGATGAAAAAACCAATATCAAAGATATTCAAGAACTTTTACATATACAAAAATCAGTTGCGAGCAATTTGATTAAGCGTATGGAAAAAAATGGTTTTATTCGTGTGGAGCAAGATGAAACAGATAAACGCTATAAATATATTGTGTTAACAGAAATTGGCGAGGAAAAAGCAGATTATGTGAAACAATTCTTTGATGAATTTCACAGTACCTTACTCCAAGGAATTTCTAAAGAAAATATTCATATCGTTTTAGAAACATTAAAACAAATTGAATATAATTTAGAATGTGCCAAAGATAAATTTTAAACATGATGTTCTAATATGAGGAGGTTACAATGATTAAACTATTTAAACGTTTAACAAAAAAAGAAATACTTATGATATTACTAAGTACCTGTTTAGTGGCTTTTCAAGTATTTCTTGAATTAAAAATACCAGAATATATGTCTGATATTACAAAATTACTACAAACAAAAGGGACAACAACTGCCGATATTTTCAATCCCGGTAGTAAAATGATAGGTTTATCGCTTGTTAGTTTACTTGCATCTGTTACTGTGGGATTTTTAGCTGCTAGAGTTGCCGCTAGTTTTACCGCATCATTAAGACGTGATATTTTTAATCGTGTTATGGACTATTCACAAGCCGAAATTCAGCAGTTTTCTATTCCAAGTCTATTAACACGTACGACGAATGATGTGACACAAATGCAAATCATCATTGCATTAGGTTTACAAGTGACGACAAAGGGACCTATCATGGCCATTTGGGCAGTTACAAAAATTATTGGTAAAAGTACAGAGTGGATGCTTGCTACAGTTGTAGCTGTCTTTGTATTAATTTTAATGTTGCTAGCGTTGATTACACTGGCATTTCCAAAACAATCGCTTATCCAACAGTTAACCGATAAATTAAATGGATTGACACGTGAAAAATTGATGGGACTAAGAGTTGTACGAGCGTACAATGCACAAACATACGAAAATAAAAAATTTGAAAAAGCAAATGATAATGTGACACGTACAAATATTTTTGTTAGCTCTATTATGTCATTGATGCAGCCTGTGATGACATTGATTTCTAGTGGATTGACATTAGCGGTTTATTTTATTGGTGCACGTTTAATCAATGACGCAGCTATGCCAGATAAAGTAACTATTTTTAGTGATATGGTTGTATTTTCTTCATACGCTATGCAAGTTGTTATTGGGTTTATGTTAATGACAATCGTATTTATGATTTTACCGCGTGTCTTAGTTTCTGCTAAACGTATCAATGCTGTGTTAGAGTTATCCTCTAGTATTCAGTATCCTACACACTCTAAAGAAACAAATGGACAAGTAGGAGATATTGTATTTCGTGATGTTAGTTTTAAATATTCTCCAGAGGCTGAACCGGTTATTGAGCATATTTCGTTTTCAGCTAAAGCGGGAGAAACTGTAGCATTTATTGGTTCTACGGGTAGTGGAAAAAGTACACTAGTCAATTTAATTCCTCGCTTTTACGATGTGACAAGTGGTGCTATTGAAATTGACGGTGTGGATATTCGTGAGTATTCTCGTAATGATTTGTATCAAAAAGTAGGATACATTCCACAAAAAGCTGTTTTATTTAGCGGTACAATTAACCAAAATTTAGATTTTGGGTCTAGTCAAGAAACGCCATTAAGTCAAGAAGCAATGTGGGAAGCTTTGGAATTAACACAATCAAAACATTTTGTAGAAGAGAAAGAAAATGCTTTGTTTGCTTCTGTTTCGCAGGGAGGAACGAATTTTTCTGGTGGGCAACGTCAGCGTTTAGCAATTGCCAGAGCATTGGCTAGAAAGCCTGAAATTTTAATTTTTGATGATTCATTTTCTGCTTTAGATTACAAAACAGATCGTATGTTAAGAGAAACATTGGCAAAACAAACAGCTTCAATGACCAAATTGATTGTCGCACAACGTATTTCAACCATTATGGATGCCGACCAAATTATTGTATTGGATAAAGGACAAGTCGTTGGAAAAGGAACGCATGAACAATTATTGCAATCAAACGAAGTGTATCAAGAAATTGCTTACTCACAATTATCGAAGGAGGAATTAGCACATGGAAAATAAAGAAAAAGAACGTTTATTTGTACAAATGGCACCTTATGTTAAAGGTTTTAAAATTCCTTTTATTGTGGCAGTAATTGGTGCAGTCATTGCGAGTACGATTACTGTTATTGGACCAGATAGAGTAAGTGAGATTACGAATGAAATTGCTAAAGGGATTGTCACAGGGATTGATATGGATAAAGTTAGTTCTATTGCCATGTCATTAGGTATTTTATATGTGATTAGTGCGGTATTGTCTTATATGCAAGGGGTTATTGTGGCGACAATGACACAAAAATTAACCAATCGTTTAAGACGTGCTATTAGTGTGAAATTGGATAAAGTACCACTAAAATATTTTGATAGCCATGTACAAGGAGATACTTTATCTCGTGTGACAAATGATGTGGATACTTTGGGACAATCACTAAGTCAAAGTTTAGGTGGATTATTATCATCTGTTGTCTTACTATTTGGTAGTATTTTTATGATGATGAAAACAAATGTATTGATGGCGTTGACTGCTATTTTTACTGTTGTATTAGGACTTGTCGGTGTTATCTTTTTAATGAGTAAATCAAGAGGGCTCTTTTATCAACAACAAAAGAACTTAGCTGCCGTCAGTGGTTATGCTGAAGAAATGTACTCTGGACACCATGTCGTGACAAGTTATAATGGATTATCCCAAACAAAAGAAACATTCGAGTCATTGAATGATGATTTATATCAATCTATTTGGAAGTCACAATTTCTATCTGGAATTATGATGCCATTGATGATTTTCTTAGGGAATTTTGGATATGTTATGGTTTGTGTGGTTGGTGCAATTTTAACATTAAATGGTGACATCACCTTTGGTGTAGTAGTCGCATTTATGTTGTACGTTCGTATTTTTTCACAGCCTTTGTCACAAATTGCACAATCTTTGAATGTTCTACAATCTGGTCGAGCAGCCATGTCACGTGTCTTTGAATTTTTATCAGAACCAGAAATGGCGGACGAAACAGATAAAATCAATCAATTAGACAATGTGAAAGGGCATGTTGTGTTTGATCACGTATCATTTGGATACGATAAAGAAAAAACGATAATCCATGACTTTTCAGCTATTGCTACAGTGGGGCAAAAAGTCGCAATTGTTGGGCCAACAGGTGCCGGAAAAACAACTATTGTCAATTTATTAATGAAGTTTTATGAAATTGACAGTGGTTCTATTCAGATTGACGGTGTCGATATAAAAGATATGACAAGAGAAGCTGTTCATGACTTATTTAGTATGGTTTTACAAGATACGTGGTTGTTTGAAGGAACCATTAAAGAAAATTTAATCTACAATCAAGAAAACATTACAGATGAACAAGTGAAACAAGCCTGTCAAGCAGTTGGTGTACATCATTTTATTAAAACATTGCCGAAAGGTTATGATACATATTTAGATGATTCCATTTCCTTGTCAGTCGGTCAAAAACAATTATTAACGATTGCTAGAGCATTACTAAAAAATGCTCCATTGTTAATCTTGGACGAAGCAACAAGTTCTGTAGATACACGTACCGAAGAACTTATCCAAAAAGCAATGGATAAACTAATGGAAGGACGTACATCCTTTGTTATTGCTCATCGATTATCAACCATTAAAAATGCAGATTTAATTTTAGTTATGAAAGATGGCAATATTATTGAACAAGGCAATCATGATGTTCTAATGGCTCAAGGTGGGTTCTATGCTGACCTATACAATAGCCAGTTTGAAAATGAGTAAGAAAGTATGGAAAGGGGAGTGAACGTTTCATCGTTCACTCCCCTATTTGCATTCTTTAAAATTCAATAAATGGTATTAAAACAGCTTGGTATCAATAAGGATACTAAGCTGTTTCTTGATATATTTTATTTAGGCTTTTTTGCTTTCTAATAATTCTGCGATTTGTACAGCATTACTTGCGGCACCTTTTCGGATATTATCTGCTACACACCAAATGTGGAAACTGTTCGGTTGAGAAATATCACGGCGAATACGTCCAACAAGTACGTCATCTTTTCCAGTAGCTTGTAGAGGTGTTGGGTATTCATTTTGTGTGGTGTTATCTATGACGATAACGCCAGGTGCTGTTTCTAAGATACGACGAATATCCTCTGGAGTTGTGTCTTTTTCAAATGTCACATTGATGTCAACAGAATGTGAGTTTAATACAGGAACACGTACGCAAGTTGCCGTGATGGCTACATCGTCTGATAATCCTAGAATTTTTTTCGTTTCATTCATCATTTTAATTTCTTCTTTTGTATAGCCGTTTTCTGTGAATACATCAATATGAGGTAGTACATTATTATAAATAGGATGTGGATAGTTTGTTGGTGCAATGCCTTTTTCTCCATTTACTAAATCATTAATACCAGCTTGTCCAGAACCAGATACAGCTTGATAAGTTGTGTAAGCAACACGTTTTATACCAAAAGCGTCGTGTAATGGTTTTAATGGGACAACAGATTGGATTGTTGAGCAGTTTGGGTTTGCAATGATTTTGCGGTTTAATGTTGGGGTATTGCATTCAGGAACAACTAAATCAATGCTTGGATCCATGCGCCATGCACTTGAGTTATCAATGACAATAACACCGTCTGCTTCAGCAATAGGAGCATATTTTAGAGAAGTTCCTCCACCTGCTGAAAATAAGGCATAGTCAATATCTTTTTTAAAAGATTGTTCTGTTAATTCTTCGACCACAATATCTTTCCCACGGAATTGTAATGTTTTTCCAGCAGATCGTTTTGATGCCATTAAATATAAATGATCCACTTGTAAGTTGCTTTGTGCAAGACGTTCAATCATTTTTGTTCCCACAACGCCAGTTGCACCTACAATTGCAAAATTTGCCATATATTCTCTCCTTAAATTTTCATTTACTTTAGCATTATAACATTAAAAAAAAGCCTGTCAAATAGGTATACAAGTTGTTTAAGACGAATGTTTATGATAAGGTAAGTAAGTGAGGTCATTTATGTATTCAAGAACAATCAAATTATTAGAAAATTATAGAAAAAATGATATTTTTCCTGGATATAGTGTCGCTTTTTTGGATAAAGAAAAGGTACAAACGTTTGTCCAGGGATATACACATGATAAAGAGCCCCTAAAAGACAGTTTGATGTATGATTTAGCCTCTTTAACGAAAGTGTTTGTCACTAGTTTTTTATTACTTCAATTATTAGAAAAAAATCAAATAGATATTGATGATAAAGTATCCATGTATTTACCGAATATGGTTGAAAAAGAATTGACCATTCGTCATTTAGTGACGCATACATCAGGATTAACAGGTTATATTAAAAATCGACATTTATTAACAGGTGATTCACTTGTTGAAGCGCTATGTCGGTATCAAAAAAGTGATACATTTGGAAAAGTATTTTATACGGATACCAATTTTGTCTTAGCCGGAAAACTGGTGGAGGCTGTCTATAAAAAGCCCATTGCTGATGTGTTTGATGAGCAATGTATTCAAAAACTAGCATTAAAAAATATAGGATACGGTCCTTTTGAAGCGTGCCGATGTGTGCCAACTGAAGTATTGTCTGAGCGAGGGATTGTGCATGATCCCAAAGCGCGCCAGTTGAAAAGACAATGTGGTAGTGCTGGATTATTTGCAAGTTTAGAAACGGTAATTGCTTTAGTAAGGTTATATTTGAATAAAGGAGCATACAATGGTGTTCGAGTATTATCAGAGCATTCAGTAGAGCATTTAGCAAAAGATTGGACAGAAACAAAATGTCATACCCGCTCTTTAGGGTGGCAGTTACAAGTGTATCAGGGAAAAACATGGATAAAACATACGGGTTTCACAGGAACATTAGTCATGTTTGAATTGGAAACACAAAAAGCTATGATTTTTTTATCCAATCGGATTTTAACATTGCAAGATACACCCCTATATAATGAGTTAAGAGATTTACTGATAGAGTGTTATTTAGAGGAAGTAGGAAATCATGAATAAAATAGAAAAAAATCAAGTTTACACGGTAATATGTCAAGATTTGACACATGAAGGAATGGGAGTATGCAAAATAGATGGATACCCAATCTTCGTTGATAATTTATTGCCAGAAGAAGAAGCGATTATTAAAGTTATTAAAGTAAACAAAGCCTATGGTATTGGTAAATTAGTCGAATTGAAAAAAGAGGCGATATACCGTGTACCTATTTTAGACAAAAAAGGAACATGGACGGGAACAATGCCCTTACAACATATGGCTTATGAACACCAATTATTATTTAAACAAAAACAAGTGAAAAATGTTATGTACAAAATTGCTAAGATGTCAGATATAGATGTTCGTCAAACGATTGGTGCAATACATACGACAAAATATCGCAACAAAGCACAAATTCCAGTTAGAAACATCAATGGTGTATTAACAACAGGTTTTTTCAGAAAAAATAGTCATGAATTTGTACCCATGGAAGATTTTGTTATTCAAGACCAACGCATTGACGATATTATTTTAATTGTACGTAACTGTTTGAGAGAGCACAGCATCAGAGCTTATGATGAACAAGCACACAAAGGTATTGTACGCCATATTATGATTAGACGTGGAATACATACAGGAGAGGTACAAGTTGTTTTGATAACAAATGGGAAAAATGGTGTGACAAATGAATTAGTTGCAGATATTGTAGATAGAGCACCAGACGTCAAGAGCATTGTTCAAAATATCAATACAAAACGTACCAATGTTATTATGGGTAACGAACAGAAAATATGGTATGGAAAAGACTTTATTTTAGATACTTTACTGGATAAAACATTTGCGATTAGTTCAAAATCCTTTTATCAAGTAAATCCGGAACAAACAGAAAAACTATACCAAGAAGCTATAAAAGCAGCTCATTTAACACAAGAAGATTGTGTGATTGATGCGTATTGCGGTATCGGAACGATTGGCATTTGCTTATCCGATAAAGTTAAACACGTTTATGCCATGGAAATTGTTGAGGATGCTATTGTTATGGCAAAACAAAATGCTCTAGCTAATCATGTGCACAATATGACGTTTGAAGTCGGTTCTGCCGAAACAGTGCTATCTAAATGGGTGAAAATGTGGGAGAGAATAGATAGTGGAGATAATATGATAGGTGGGAGAGAAACGAATAATGGAGGAACTGTAGTTCATAGGGAAAGTTTAGACGATAAAAGTAGGTTAAATGGAGGGGGAGGTTTAGAAAATAGGGGTAGATTAATCGGTCGGGAAGAGATGGAGAATGAAGGTAAGTTGAATAGTGGGGGAGGTTCAGAAATTAAAAGTGAATTAAACGGTGGGGGAGGGATAGACAACGAGAGTAGGGTAAATGATGGAGAAGGGATAGATAATGAGAGTAGGGTAAATGATGGAGAAGGGATAGACAATGAGAGTAGAGTAAACGACGGGGGAGAGATAGAAAATACAGGTATGACAATCTTAGGAGAAATTACTCGAATAAAACAAAGTGCGTTAAGACCAACAGTTCTTATTGTTGACCCCCCTCGTAAAGGATTAGATAGTAGTTTCATTCATACCTCTGCTAAGTTAAATCTTAGCCGTATTGTTTATGTGAGCTGTAATCCAGCCACAATGGCACGAGATGTTGCTTTGTATGGTGAGTACGGGTATGTTGTGCAATCTGTTCAGCCGGTGGACATGTTCCCTGGGACGAGTCATGTGGAGTGTGTGGTTCTGTTGGTGAAAAAATAGGGTGGATATAGTAAATATGCTGATAAATAAAGGATTTCTGAGTGTTGTGTTTGATTTAGAATGTTGCTTGGAAGTCTTTTTATGTTGGTTGAAGATTGCTGGAGTAGAAGGTGTGGAGTGGATAGGAATGTTGAATGGGGGTTGAGTTGATAGGTATGTTTGAAGTGATTAACTTTATTGCACGGAAGAGAAATGTAGAAAGTTTATTTAATACACAATAGCACAGTATAGATAGAAGAATATAGACTTTTGCAGTTGGTTCTTTAGTTGATTGGCAACTAAGTTTTTTTATTTTAGGTGGTAATATAAGGGTGTGCAGGGTTAAACAGGATGTTTGTTTTTTATAAGGTGTTTGAGTTGACTTTTTCCTTGATTTGAGTGATGTATAGTACTGGAAAAAAGACTATAAACTTGGCATTGTTCGTAACATCGAATATAATTAAGAGGTAGAATAGGAGAATTGTATGGGTTATATTTCAGTGAAAGAAGCATCTTATAAGTGGGGCATCAGTACTAGGAGAATACAGACTCTTTGTAATCAAGAAAGAATTTCTGGTGCGATTAAGATTGGAACTTATTGGGCAATTCCTTCAGTGGCTCAAAGGCCACGTGATAATAGATATAAGACTGAAGGAAAATTATTGCTACCTCAAAAAATAAAAAATGTTAAAATTCCTCCAATAAAAATACAAGGTATAAAAAGCAAGTTAGTTCCTTTTATTGCGAATTCTATTTCTTGGGATGGAAAAGGAACATACTTTGAACCATTTATGGGTTCTGGCGTATTTGGATTTAACATAGCTCCGCAAAAAGCGATATTTAGTGATACAAACCCTTATTTGATAAGGTTTTATCAAGATATACAGTCGAAACGAATTACTTCAAGTGTAGTTCGGGAATTTTTGGAAAGAGAAGGAGAGAAACTGGCGAACACACCAGAAGATAAGAACTCGTATTACTATATCGTGAGAGATAGATTCAACAAAGCTCATTCCTCGTTAGATTTTTTATTTTTACAAAGATCAAATTTTAATGGGGTTATTCGCTTTAATTCAAAAGGAGAATATAATGTTCCATTTGGACGAAAACCTCAAAGATTCCAAAAAGCACTAATAACTAAAATAGTTAATCAAGTTAAATGGTTGGAAGAATTAATGGAAGGAAAAGAGTGGAAATTTATTTGTATGCCATTTACAGATGCGTTCAAATTGATGAAAAAAGGAGATTTTGTATATTTAGATCCTCCTTATATTGGTAGATACGATGGGTATTATGATACTTGGAATGAGGATTTAGCAAATCATCTTTCTATTCTTGCTCAAACAGGAGATGCCGGATATGCATTTAGTATGTGGTCGGAGAATGAATATCGAGCAAACCCTCATTTAAACAAATGGACAGAAGGTATTACTCTAACAACGGAGCATTTTTATCACGTGGGAGCGAAAGAATCGAATAGAAATAAAATGACAGAAGCATTAGTTGTTAGCTCGAAAAACGTAAACCCAGAAGTACTTTAAATATCAAAAAAAGCATAAAGTCAAGGTTAATTATTCCTTGTATTTTATGCTTTTTACAATTTTAGTCAGCTTATTTTTTATTTCCAATTATTATTTTCCATAGATTCGTAGAATGATAGATACTCATTATATTTTAAACGTATCTCTTTTGCTTTTTTATCATCTTTTTTAGCGACCCAATTTATATAGCTATCAATGCTATTGAATAATGAATCTTTTATTTCTTTACTGTCTTTATATTTCGGGAAGTGAGTCCAGTAATCATGAAATACTTCTTCTCCAAGGAAGTTAAAAGGGCCAGCCCCAAAAATAAAAGGAGATAAAGTAGTGGACAAGATTGTACCTATGTTATCGGTATTACCACTACCTTTAGTTTCACCACAAATTCTAAATTTTTCTTGAATAAAAAATTCTATATTTTTATAAGCAGGTCTAATTGAATTTAAGTCTTCTAGAGAAAGTATACCAGTTGTAGGCGATTCTTCTCGTTCATACACTATACCTAATATATAATGTGCATCATAATCGTTATAGTGTCCATATATATTTTTAGTTCCATTTCTCATAAAACTTGTAAAACTTCCGCCGGTAAATCCGAATTTAGATTGTGCAGATTTTTTATATGTCGTTTTTATATCTATAGCTATTTTTCTGCCGTTTGGTTTTTTGAAATAGAAATCTGGATAAACAGTTTGTTTTTCTGATTCTCCCAGTTCATACCCGAGTTCTCTAGCAGCGTTCAATAGTGGCTTTGTAACAAGAACTTCAAATAAACGTCCAATTATTTTAGAATCGCTACCAAAAGTATATATGTTTTTATCTGGATCAATAAATCCAGAAAGTATCCAATCTTGTTGTTCAGTTGATAAGTATTTATAAATAGTTTCGATGATGTTATCTGTATGTGGTTTCATATTTTCTCCTTTACTTTTTCCATAATATCTTCAATACCACAATCTAATACAGTACAAATTTTTAAAAGTACATCAGTTGTAACATTTTGTCCTTTTCCTAGTTTTGCAATGGTATTAGAGCTGATACCTGCTTGTTTTCTAAGTTGTTCTCTTGTCATATTTTTATCTAGTAATAGATGCCAAAGTTTGTTATAGCTAAAATACATTTTAATCTCCTATTCTATTTGTGTTCTGCGTTTACTACATCATTTAAAAAACCATATCTTCCTATATTAGGGGTACGAGTGAATTCTATCACTTTAGTATTACAGTCTCTTTCAAATTCTGATATTTCATCTTTTTGCTCAATCATGATTATTTGACGGCTATTTGATTGAGATACCATATACTCCATAAAATTATGTTTAATAGAATCTTTGTTTTTAATATATTCAGCTTCAGATAGTTGTGTAAGAGCAGAGTCTATTGCAAAGAATCCAGGTGCGTATCCATCTTTATCAAAAATATATGTTTGCATGGCAAATGTAGTTAGTGTATTTAAGATAGCACAATATCCACCGCCCATACACGAGGGTTTGCTTTTATTATCAATCTCTATATCAAATGAAGTTAAATTAATCCTTACAGATGAAGCACCACCGAATTTTACTGATTCAAAAGTAGAGATAAGTTTTTTTTCATACTCTGAAATTAATTGTTGTTCAAATATATTAATAATATTATATTTTTCAGGTTTTGAATCATCTTCTATTTCTTTTTCATGTAAATCAGAACTTAGAATGAGTAAGTTATCGTCAATAGTTTTTAGTTCCTGTTTCCATTTAACAACGTCCATATATTTATTCAATTCAGATTGAAAATCATTTAGTTTTGTTTTTAGGTTAGAGCTGATATATTTATCAAGACTAGATTTTTCTTGTTCTAAATTGGAAATAATTATTTCTATTTGATTTTTTCTTTTTTCAGTGGTTTTTGTGACTTCAGATAATTTTTGTATATGTTTCGATAATTTTTCAAGTTCAATAGAAGAACTATGGATAATATTCTCATCATAATTTACTTTTACAGCAGAATTGCAAATAGGGCAGTTTCCTGAAGTTTTAATTGATTCTGAGGTAATACTTCCATCTAAGATGAATTCTAATCGTCTGATATCAGAAGCATATTGTGTGTTTAATGAATCAAAACTTTGTAGTAGTGTTTTACACTCAATAAGCTTTTCATTTTGATTGTATAGTTTAGAAATGATAGTATTGCTTTTTTCATGTGCCTCATTAAGTTCATTTTGTAAAATGTCTATTTCTTTCAATAGGTTATCTATTACTTCATCTATTTCATCATTGTATTTTTCTGAAATTTTAGCTTCTAATTGTTTTCTTTTATCTGATAATCCATCTCTTTTTTGACGAATGTACATCATTACAGCTTCCCGTTTTGCTTTGGTAAATCTAGGATCAATTACTTGGTTTAATTCATTAGCATCTTGACTAGTTAATAAATAAAATAACGCAGCAATAGATGGTGTTTTTGCCATAGGGATAGGGTGCAATAAGGCAGAATTTTCTCTATCGATATCGTTTTGCTTCATAAAGAAAAGATGTAATATTGTTCTAAATGTCAATGCTTGAGTTTTGCCAGATTCGTTAGCGAGAATTCTATGTTCATCGGATATTCCAATTAATTCTAACAATATACTGTTAATATTCTTTTTTGCATTGTTATTTACACTGTATATTCCATCTTCTATTTTATAATCTGTACTTGTTACTTTTATTTTTGATGTACCAAATTCTCTTGTCAAAGTAACGTATCCATTTGGTGTTTTTAACTTTAAAGTGACATGGGTATATCCATGATTATTATCAACTATTTTAGATGGTTTTCCAGGTTTTGGTGTAAATCCAAAAGCATAGTCAATCGCATCCATAATGTAACTTTTTCCTGTATTTGATGGACCTATGATTAAATTGAAACCATTTGAAAATTCTATAGTACTATCTGTATGTCCTCCACCAAATACAGTCAATTTTTGTATTGTAAACCTTTTCATTTTTTAGTCCTCCAACGACTGAATTGTCGTACTATATATAAAATTTTTCATTTGATAACTATTAAGCGTTGGGAAAGTAGATAAAACTTCTCTTAGAGCAATTCTGTAAAGATTACTATAATCATTTGAAAATTTAGAAGTAATTTGTTTGCCATTTTCGCTTAATTTATATACATATCCTTTATCATCTATAATAAGTTCTACATACTTCTTTATAACAAGTAATTTAATAGAGTTAGATACTAGCTGTGATTTAGCAGAAAACTCACTATAACTTAAATGGCTATTTCCATGTAAATTATTGTCTAAAATATGAAAATTAGCACCATAAATAGCGATAAAGTCAATACAGGAAAGTTGCTGTTCATCTAAAATAAAATTTGATAACTCGTCAAGTATCAACATTACTCTTAGAGATGTTTCAAAGGATGACCCAATTAGAGATTTATTAATCATTACTTTTCACCCATTTGAGTTTTCCATCATTAACTAGATGATGACAAACACCTTTCTTAATTTTTCCATTAATCCAGTAAGGGGAACTACTAAGAATATAATTTTCTACTGGACTAGAAGTTGCTTTTTCCATTACATTTAGCATTTTTTCATATCCGTTTGAATATTTTTTTCTTGAAGTATCGACAATGTTGTCAAAAGTTGCAGTCTTTAAAATATCAAATTGATTTGATAAGTTTTGTGAATTTAGCTCTGCAACACTTCGTTCTATTGACGCTGCAGAGAAATATTCTATACGCCTATCATCAAAATCATGCTTATACTCAGGAAATTTATTAAATGTGTCTTCACAAAAATTAGGACAGGTCTCGGCATCTCCGTAGGCTGCAAACAGTTGACTTATATAAGGCATTTCAGTATCAGTAATGGTATCAGGCACTGAAAGTGGTAGTGGTTTAGGTAAAGAAGCAATCTTTTTTTCTATTTCTTGTACTAAAATTAGACTTTCTTCAAATTCAGAAGAAGTCTTTTTTTGTTTTTGAACATTTTGACAAAGAGATAAGATGATTTCTTCTAATAATTCTTGGCATTCATTTTCTATATATTCTCCAGGTTTTCCATTTTTTGTTAGCCAAATAGTAACCTGTTCACGTGAATCTGAATTGTAAATTTTTTTGTTTAACCACTCAGTGTATTTTATCAAATCTCTATGATCATAAACGTATTGTGCATCTCTTCGACTTATTTTGTTTCCGGTCATATAGCGATACTGTGTATCTTTTTTATAGTTAAGTAAATGACAGTTATCTAGTGCATTATTTTCTAGAAAGTTACTAATGATAGCCACAAAATAATCAGCTTCAGTTTTTCCTTCTGAAATATATGGTTGTAAACCTTTAGCGTAATCAACAAATTCCATATTTTACCTCCTCTCATTAATTCTTCCGAACACTTCCGAATCCATCCGAAAAATCCGAATTTTAAATATGCCAAATTGATATAATAAGTATGTAAGAGAAACAATTATAGATTTCTTACTAAAAGTATATCAAAAGTCTTTCTGTTCAACAAGAAATTCTACATTAATAAGGTTATTAAGTAACTAAAAACAAAGATAAGAAGTTTTTAATAGAAAGTAATTTGATATAGAAAAATTATTTAAAATCTCATAAACAGTTCAAGTAGGCCTACAAGAACGGACGAGATGCATCGAGAATTTAGAAATTACATAGACGAAAGTCATAGGGTAATTTTAAAATTCAATGCACCGACCGTGTTTTTGTCGTGCCTACGTAACGACTATTTGAACCGTGGTGTATTGATACCACGGTTCTTTTTGTATCTCGTCCTTTGAGTAGAAAGACGAGGACAAAAAATGAGAATTAAAATGAAATATGATACAGCAGAAGTTGAGATGGATGTAGATGTAAATGAATTAACAGGATGGTTAAGTATCGAAATTATGGAAGAAGAAAGCGAAGATGAATTACAAAAAAGAGTTCAAGAGGAGATTGATAAACAATACAACAGACCCGATTACAACAACTGGCATACGCACAATCGCCATATCGGATATTCCAAATCAGTCTTTGAAGATGTAAAAGATAGTGTTGACCACTTCAAAGAACCTTTGATTGACGAAGTACGAGATTCACGAATTTTTTACAAATCCCAAATGGAACATGAAGAACATCAAGAATATACAGAATGCTGCGCATTACTAGCCAAGCATATTCAGAAACCTGAATTGTTAGATTTATTCATAAAGGTTGCACTTGAAGATTACACACTTAGAGAAATGGCTATGTTACAACATCCAAAAGAAAAATGGATGAGTGATAACGACTATAAAAAGCTAATTGCCAAAGAAGAAAATAACCTATCTCATAAATGGAGACGTCTACGAAAAAAATTAGAAGAAACGTCCGACTTTAGTTTCCTTCGTGGCTACTTAGTAGAGGATACATCCTCTAGAAAACGATAGGAGGTAGTTCATATGAAGGAACTCATACCAAAAAACGAATTTGGCATTTTTGCTGATAAGCAGGATATTGCACGAGTAGATAGCTTGTTTGTTGCGGAGGCATTTAGAAAACAACATAAACATGTTCTGCGTGATATTGAAAGAATTACTGAGCCCAAATCTGGGCTGAGTGAAGGGTTTGTAGATAAGAACTTTTATAGAGGTAAGTATAAAGATAAAACAGGACGTGCTCTCCCTTGTTATTTCTTAACCAAAGATGGATTCACAATGCTTGTGATGGGTTATACCGGAACAAAGGCAATGCAATTTAAAGAACTTTACATTAAGCGATTCAACGAAATGGAACGCTTTATTGAAACTTTGGTCAGTGCGCGAGTGGAGTTTCCCTTGTTAACAGAGAATATAAAACTATTACACTCACAACCAAAACCCTATCACTTTTCAAATGAATGTGACTTGATAAATAGAGTTGCCATCGGGCAATCTGCTAAACAGTTTAGGTTAACGAATGGTATCGAAAAAGGGAAAAGTATTCGCCCTTATTTAACAAAACGACAACTGGAATTGATTGAAGTACTACAAAAAGTCGATGTTGGTTTACTCGTTGCATTTCCAAATTATGAAGACCGTAAAAAACATCTAGAGTGGTACAAATCAAAATGGGAGGAAGAACATGAGTAAATCCACACAACGAATTATAAAAGAAAAACAAGGGCAGTTTAAGCCAATCGTATATATTTGCGCGCCATTTAGTGGTGATACAACATTCAATACCAATCAAGCAATCCAATATGCGAAGTTTGCTTATGAGAAAGGAGCAATTCCACTCACCCCGCATCTACTATTTCCATTTTTAGATGATGCAAGTTTAGCCGATAGGCAGTCTGCGTTATTTATGGATAAGATTTTACTTGGTAAGTGTCAAGAAGTATGGGTGTTTGGCGAAACCATTACAAATGGGATGAATGGAGAACTGGAGATATCCAAAAAACGAAGACAACTTATCCGTTATTTTTCAACGGAATGTGTGGAGGTAGAAAAATGCAACTAACAATTTATAACTCAACTCATCAAGGTAATGCGAAAAATTGTATATATACAAATAAGCACATTGTCACTAGTGCAGAAGAGCTCATGGACGTGGTCAGTTTTGACCACGTCTGTGCAAGTTTTGAAAATCATTATCGCAGTAAGGATAATTTTTTAGAATGTGACTGTGATGTATTTGATTGCGATAATGACCACAGTGATGAACCGTCAGATTGGATTTATCCCGAAGATTATGAATTTTTATTGGGCGGTGCAAGTTACGCAATTGTTACAAGTAGAAATGATGGTAAAGTTAAAAACGGAAAATCAGCTCGACCTAGACATCATCTATATATTCCACATCGTGTATTTCAATTCGCTCGTGAGTGTGAAGTATTTAAGCAACGATTCTATGAACGTTTTTCATTTTTGGATGGTAATGCAAAGGACGCTGCACGCTTTATTTTTGGTCATCCCGTGAGTGAAGTGATGTGGTTTGAAGGAACGGTGGATATCGAAGATGTGATTGGTTTTGAACAAACGAATTTATTTGAACAATTTGATGAAGCAAGCTTTACCATACAGTCTGGTTCAAGGAATGCTACGATGAGTCATATTGCAGGTAAACTGATTAAGCGGTATGGAAATACAGATGAGTGTTATGCATTGTTTTTAAAGGAAGCAGAAAAATGTAGTCCACTACTTGAAGAATCAGAGTTAATGACGATTTGGAAAAGTGCTACAAAATTTGGTACGAAAGTATCTAATCAACAAGGCTATATTCCACCAGAATACTATAATCAAGAATTAACACTTTTACCATCAGACTTTTCAGATGTAGGGCAAGCGACCGTTCTCGCAAGAGAATATGCAGACAAAATAAAATACTCACCGGCAACCGACTACTTAGTTTATAACGGTAGTTATTGGGAAGAGTCACTTCCAAATGCACAAGCCTTATCACAAGAATTAACAGAAAGACAGTTAGAAGAAGCAGAATTAGAAATTCAAAAATGCATTAAAGAATTGAATCAACTAGGTGCGATGGCAATTATTTTATCGTTAGGTGAGAAAAAAGCTGTGGGTCAATTCAATGACAATCAAAAGCGAGTTTTTGAAAAGTATAAGAACGCACTTGTTTATCAAAAATATGCCATTAAACGAAGAGACAGTAAGTATATCTGGTCTGCGTTAAAAGAAGTTCGACCGTTGGTTCAAATTGAACCCGTAATGCTCGATAAGGATGAGTTTTTATTGAATACACCAACTAGCACAATTGATTTAAGAACAGGTAGTTCAAAGTCGCATGAGCATCAAGATTTTATTACAAAACAAACCAGTGTAGCACCGAGCGATACCGGTATGGTCATTTGGAAAGAGGCGTTAAATACCTTTTTTACAAATAACCAAGAACTGATTGACTATGTACAACAAATTGTCGGTCTAGCGAGTGTCGGTAAAGTTTATGTTGAGGCGCTAATTATTGCTTATGGGGAAGGCAGGAACGGCAAGTCCACGTTTTGGAATGTGATTGCTAGAGTGCTTGGAACGTATAGTGGCAATATCTCTGCCGACATGTTAACCGTAGGCTGTAGACGAAATGTAAAGCCAGAACTTGCAGAAGCGAAAGGGAAGAGATTACTTATTGCGGCAGAGCTTGAGGAAGGCATGCGTATGAATACATCCAACGTAAAACAACTGTGTTCAACAGACGAGATTTTTGCAGAAAAGAAATTCAAATCGCCATTTAGTTATGTGCCTACACATACGCTTGTTTTGTACACGAATCATCTTCCTAAAGTAGGCGCATTGGATAAAGGGACGTGGCGTAGGTTAATTGTTATACCATTTAATGCCAAGATTGAAGGATCAAATGATATTAAAAACTATGCCGATTACTTATATGAAGAGTGTGGTGAGGCAATATTGAGTTGGATCATTGAAGGTGCAAAGTCAGTGATTGCTTCTCATTTTAAAATCACAAAACCACAAGTTGTTGAAGAGGCGATTAAAGTCTATAAGGAAAATAATGACTGGTTGAATCACTTTATTGAAGAATGTTGTGAGGTAGATGTTTCAGTAGTTGAGAAAAGTGGCGAACTGTATAGCGAGTATCGCGCATTTTGTTTACGAAATGGTGAGTTTACTCGAGGAACTGCAGACTTCTATGCTGCACTTGAAAATGCAGACTTTAAGCGTAAGAAAAATATGAAAGGTTCTTTAGTGTATGGAATTAAACTGAAATCGGAATTTGAATGATAGTGTATGACGCTCATTTCAGTAGGTTTTGAATGTGGGTATTTTAATTTGAAATCAAAAGACTACTGTAATTGACTGTCATAAACAGAAATATGACGGTATATGATAGTCTATTATATAACCTTATATAGAATAGAAAAAAATAAGTATATATATTATATAGGTAAATAGGCATCATAGCCTGTCATAGGTTAGGAGATTACGATGTTAGAAAAAGAAATAGAAAGGCAGTTAGTAAAAAGCGTTAAAGCCAAAAATGGATTATGTTTAAAGTTTAATTGTCTTAGTATGAATGGTGTTCCAGATAGAGTGATACTGATGCCTGATGGGAAGATTGCTTTTGTAGAAGTTAAGGCACCTGGTAAAAAGTTAAGACGGCTGCAGATAAAACGTAAAAAGCAGTTTGAGTGTTTAGGCTTTGATGTGTTCGTTCTTGATCACATCACACACATTGATGAGATGATTGCCAGATTGGAGAAAAAAGATGGAATTTGTACCACATAAGTATCAACAGTATGCGAGTGAGTTTATTTTAAAGCACGATGTGTCAGCGTTACTACTGGATTGCGGACTTGGGAAAAGTATTATCACTTTATCTGCCATTGATGAGTTGATGTTAGATTATTTTGATGTAGCCAAAGTATTGGTTATTGCACCACTTCGTGTGGCGAGTGCGACATGGCCAAATGAAATCAACAAATGGTCACACTTAAAACATTTAACGTACTCGGTTGTTGTGGGAAGTGAGAAAGAACGTCAAAAAGCACTTCGTCAAAAAGCACACATTTATATCATCAATCGTGAGAATATGGATTGGTTGGTTAATAAGAGTCATCACCGTTTTGACTTTGATATGGTTGTCATTGATGAATTGAGTTCATTCAAATCATACAGTTCTAAACGTGTAAAGTCGATCTTAAAGGTTAGGCCGTACATCAAACGTATAGTCGGTTTAACTGGTACACCAAGTAGTAACGGCTTGATGGATTTATGGGCACAGTTTCGTATTTTAGATTTTGGAGAAAGACTAGGTCGATACATCAGTCATTATCGCAATATTTACTTCGTACCAGATAAACGAAATGGTGCAATTGTCTATTCTTACAAACCACAAGCCAATGCTGAAGATAGAATTTATCAAGCAATTAGTGATATGACGATTTCGATGAAAGCTAAAGATTATCTTGAAATGCCAGAATGTGTGATGAATGAAGTGGTGGTAAGTCTTGGCGATAGAGAACAAAAGATATACGACACCTTAAAACAAGAAATGATTACGACAGTAAAAGATGTTGAAATCGATGCCATCAATGCAGCCAGTTTATCCAACAAATTGTTACAAATGGCGAATGGTACGGTGTATGACGAGAATAAAGTCACACATACCATTCACGATAAGAAGTTGGATGCATTAGAAGATTTAATTGAATCGGCCAATGGTAAACCTGTGTTAGTGTCTTATTGGTTTCAAAGTGATCGTGATAGAATCATGAAACGCTTGGATGTGCGAGAAATTAAAACTAGCCAAGACATTACGGATTGGAATGACGGTAAAATAGCTGTTGCTTTAATTCATCCAGCAAGTGCAGGACATGGACTTAATTTACAACAAGGTGGGTCGACATTGATTTGGTATTCACTCACTTGGTCATTGGAGTTGTACCAACAAACGAATGCACGGCTTTATCGCCAAGGGCAACAAGATACAGTCATTATTCATCACATATTGACAAAAGGGACAATTGACTTTGATGTGATGAAAGCATTAAAGCAAAAAGATAAAATACAGACTGCACTGATGGATGCAGTTAAAGCAAATCTTGAGTAGGAGTTCTAAAGAGAACTTACCTCAGTAACATGGGAGGTAAGACATGAAAGCGAAAGATTTTTTTAAAACAATCAAACAACTTGAAAACCAAATTGAATCAAAACGGTATATGGTACAAACCTATCGTACGTTAGCTGAAGGTGTAAGGTCTCCTGTTTACTCTGACATGCCAAAGAGTCCGAATCGTCAACTAGAACCAATGGCTGAAGCGTTAATAAAGGCAGTAGAGATTGAAGAAGAAATAAAAGCGCTAGAATATGAATTGACTCAAAAGAGAGCAGATGTGATTGATTTGATTTCTAAACTGGAAAAGGACCATCAAATCGTATTGATTAAAAGGTACTTTGAAAAGAAATCATGGGGAGAAATTGCAGCGAGTATGTATTACACAGAGCGATGGATTTATAAGATGCATGGCACTGCATTGAAACAACTTGATGAATTGTTCAGTCGAGTTCAGTTGAGTTCATGTTAGTTCAGTAGTATTCAGTTCTTATGTTGTGGTATTATATAATCAGCAAAAAATATAGAGATTGTCATACAAGCAATAATTTTATATATCGTAAAGCAGTTACATGGAGGAAAGCTTAATGATAATCATTAGTTTGAAAGCAGCCAGAGTGAATGCTAATCTAACGTTGATTGAGGTATCTAATCAATTAAATATCAATAAAGATACTTTATGTCGACTTGAACGAGATTCGACTGATATTCCAATCTCTCTCGTTCATAAAATGGTTGCACTTTATAAAATTCCAATGGAAAATTTATATTTTGGTAAGATATCAGAATTCAATAAGACTCGGTAGTTTTATACTACTGGGTCTTTTCTTATGGGAGGAAATAAGATGCCAACAAAACCAAAGCGACCGTGTTCGCATCCAATGTGTCCAAACTTAACGCACGGACGCTTTTGCGAAGAACACCAAAGACAAGAAAACAAGCGCTACGAGAAGTACGACCGCAATCCAATTGTACGCAAAAGATATAACGGACAGTGGCGAAAGATACGTGCAAGGTATGTCAAAGCTCATCCGTACTGTGAATTATGTTTTAAAGAAGGTTATATGAAACAGGTAGAAGAAGTTCATCACATTACCCCTTTATCTGAAGGAGGAACGCATAACAAGGAAAATTTAATTTCTTTATGTCAGTCTTGTCATGCACGCATTCATGCCAAAAATGGTAGTCGTTGGAATAAAAAGAAAGAGGGGTAGGGGGGGTAAAAATCTCTACGATTGATCCCGAAGAATAACGGGTGCCTCCCGTCACGCACAAAAACGCCTATTCAAACAGGGTATATAAAACTGAAGGAGGAACATATGGCAAGAGATGGGACAAATCGTGGTGGTAGACGTAGAAATACTGGTCCAAAACCACAAGCAGCCATAGATAAAATTCAAAAAGGACAAATGGTCAAAGTGATGCCAAACGATATTCTAGAACTTGATGTCCATGAATTAGATGCAGTTGATTTACCAGAAGGAGTCTTACTTGAAGGCAACACAATGCCCAAGCCGAGTGAGTATTTATCAGCGAATCAGAAGAACGGTTTGCCACTTGGAGCTGATGTGATTTATGCTGAAATTTGGTTATGGCTTAAAGAACGCAACTGTGACAAGTTAGTGAATAAACGGTTGATTGAATCCTATGCACAAGCATTGGCAAGACATATCCAATGTGAAGAAGCTATGAGTAGTTATGGGTTGCTTGGTAAACATCCAACTACTGGTGCAGTGGTGACATCTCCCTTTGTGCAGATGTCGATTCAATTTCAAAAACAAGCCAACTTATTATGGTATGAAATTTATGATATCGTCAAACAAAATTGTACAGAAGTATTTGAAGATACGGGAAATGATATGATGGAGCGTTTACTACGTTCTAGGAAAGGATTATAAATATGATTGAAAAAGTAAATCCACAACACCCAGACAAGATTGCTGATCGCATTGCAGGGGCAATTGTGGACTTAGCCTATACAAAGGAAGATGAACCAAAGATTGCAATTGAGGTATTGATTGGACATGGTAAGTGTCATGTCATTATCGAAACCACAGTCACTTTAAAGAAAAAAGAGATTGTTCCAATTATTGAACGCATCGCTGGAAAGATGGCATCTGATATCACTATTGAAAAACAAGATGAACATTTGGCAAATAATCAAAAAGAGAAAATGCGATGTGGTGATAATGGTATCTTTAAAGGTGTTCCACTCACAGATGAACAGAAACGACTATCAGATATTGCACGAAACATTTATAGACAATACCCATTTGACGGCAAGTATATTTTAGACAAAGAGAAACTAATCATCTGTCAAAGTAATGCCTATACGCAGTTTTTACAAAGTCAATTTCCAAATGCCATCATTAATCCTTTAGGCGATTGGACAGGTGGGACGGATGTAGATACTGGTGCTACTAATCGTAAGCTAGGCAGTGATATGGCAGATTCAGTAACAGGTGGTGGTTTACATGGTAAAGATTTATCGAAAGCAGATGTATCGGTCAACATTTATGCGTTTTTAAGAGCACAACAGGTAAATGAACCTGTGATGTTTTCGTGTGCTATTGGCGATGAAACGATTGACGGTATACCATATGAGGATATTGTCAACATCGCAAAAGAATATGTAGACGCCATTGGTGGTTTTGAAAAACTAGCCGAATGGGGTCTTTTTTAGAGGTGTGATATGAACAAAGAAGCGACCTATTATTTAGCCAATATTCATGATCTTATCCCTTATGCGAACAATGCAAGGACGCATTCAGATACTCAAATTGCACAAATTGCTTCCAGCATAAAAGAGTTTGGGTTTCTTAATCCAATTATTGTATCACGTGATCACACAATTCTCTGTGGACACGGTCGTTATTATGCTGCACAAAAGTTAGGTCTTGAAAAGATACCCTGTATCAAAGAGGAACATCTAACGGAAGCACAAAAGAAAGCCTATATTATCGCAGATAATAAACTAGCACTTAACGCTGGGTGGGATAATGACCTATTAACCATTGAGTTGTCTGAATTACAAGGGTTAGACTTTAATTTAGACTTACTTGGATTTGATGATAAAGAATTATCCAAACTGTTTGATGATGACAAAGAGATTCAAGAAGATGACTTTGATATCAATGACGAGTTAACGAAACCCGCAATGACACAATTCGGTGACATTTGGCATTTAGGCAAACATATGTTAATTTGTGGTGATTCTACGAAAGAAGAAACCTACAAAGCGTTACTGGGTGATACAAAAGTGAATCTAGTTGTGACCGATCCTCCATATAACGTTAATTACGAAGGAAATGCTGGAAAAATTAAAAACGATGATATGGAAGATGGAGCGTTTTATCAGTTCTTGTGTGATGCTTTTACGCAAGCTGAAAAGGTCATGGCGCAAGATGCAAGTATTTATGTGTTCCATGCGGATACGGAAGGCTACAATTTCAGAAAAGCATTTAAAGATGCAGGATTTTATTTATCAGGGACGTGTATTTGGAAAAAACAGGCACTTGTTTTGGGGAGAAGCCCTTATCAGTGGCAACATGAACCCATTTTGTTTGGTTGGAAACAAAAAGGTAAACATCAATGGTATACCGGTAGAAAAGAATCGACGATTTGGGAGTTTGATAAACCAAAGAAAAATGCAGATCATCCAACGATGAAACCCATCGAGTTGATGGCTTATCCGATTAAAAATTCAAGTATGACCGATAGTCTTGTATTCGATATGTTTGGTGGTAGTGGGTCTACTTTACTGGCGAGTGATCAACTGGGTAGAATCTGTTATTCCATTGAACTTGATGAAAAATTTTGTGATGTGATTGTAAAACGATATATCGAACAAGTCGGAAAGTCGGATGATGTGTATGTCGTCCGTGATAATAAGAAAGTATCATACGATGATTTAGTAGGTGATGAAAATGCGTAAGCTAACAATGGGAAGTTTGTTTTCAGGGTCAGGAGGTTTTGAACTCGCTTCAAAATTGTCTGGTATTACACCGATT
The DNA here is from genome assembly GCF_010892355.1 of Granulicatella sp. zg-ZJ. Classification (NCBI taxonomy): domain Bacteria; kingdom Bacillati; phylum Bacillota; class Bacilli; order Lactobacillales; family Carnobacteriaceae; genus Granulicatella; species Granulicatella sp. zg-ZJ. The sequence continues at coordinate 43,224 of NZ_WNJY01000005.1, forward strand.
TGGAATTCAGAAGTCGAACCGTTTCCTGTGCTTGTCACTAGGAAGAATTTCCCAGAAGTCAAACAATTAGGCAATATTCAACATATCAACGGCAAAAGAATACCACCAGTAGATATCATTACTTTTGGTAGTCCTTGTCAAGATTTATCTATAGCAGGCAAAAGACAAGGGTTGGACGGTAAAAAGTCTAACCTTTTTTATGAAGCCATTCGAGTAATTAAAGAAATGAGGGAGGCAACAAATGGTAACTATCCACGATTTATCATCTGGGAAAATGTCCCAGGTGCCTTCTCAAGCAACAAAGGAGAAGATTTCAGATGTGTCCTTGAAGCCATCTGCCAAATCAAAGACATACAGACATCTATCCCTAGACCTTCAAAATGGGCAAACAGTGGCGACATCATGGGTGGAGCATTCTCTCTTGCATGGCGAGTGTTGGACGCTCGGTATTTTGGAGTCCCCCAAAGACGCAAAAGAATCTTTCTTGTCGCAGATTTTAATGGCAGATGTGCCAGTGAAATATTATTTGACGAAAAAAGCGTGCCAAGGGATATTGAAACGAGCAGCACTACGAAACAAGACACTACCAACAATACTAGAACAAGCCCTACGTTATGCCTAAATGACCAAGGTGGAGAGCGTATGGACGTGACAGAAGATTTCACAGCCACACTTCGTGCCAAAGGGAATCGAGCCCCGTATGTGTTTGACAATCACGGACAAGACAGTCGATTTAATGGACCACTTGACGTATCCCCAACATTGGGGGCAAACCTTGGTTTAGGGGGCAATAATCAACCATTGGTAGTGGATGCCAAAATTTACGACATTCGTTTGACAAGCGAAAACACACGCAATGTTAGGGCGAATGTTTACGAAACAGATACCTCAAGAACGATTGATACTGGAGGAAACAATCCAGACAGAAATCAAGGTGGATTAGCTGTGGTGTATTCCACAAGCAAAAACGCACACCATACAATCGCTAATGTGAATGAAGTTGGGACGCTTGTGGCAAGTGATTATAAAGATCCACCAACTGTTATGGAAAGAAACTTAAAGGTGCGTAGATTAATACCATTAGAGTGTGGTCGATTACAAGGCTTTCCAGATGACTGGTGTCGTGATTTAGCGGTTCTAGAACCTAGTGAAGAAAATATGGTGTTTTGGAGAGCTGTCTTTGAAGAACATCGACTCATCAATGGCAAAAGCAAATCGAAGTCTGATAAACAAATTAAAAAATGGCTATCCGATCCATATTCGGATATGGCTCAGTATAAAATGTGGGGAAACGGTGTCGCCCTTCCATGTGTCGTTTATATTATGAAAAAAATCTTCGAAATAGCGAACAAATGACTTGATAAATAATCGGTTTAGAGTGATATATAGTGTAACGAAAATACAGGAGGTTAATTCTGATGACACAAGCATTAAACGAAAAATTATACGAGGTTGCAGAAAAGCATATTTTTTCTTTAGAAGGTAGAGGCGATTTAGTACCTAGAATGCGAGATAACGATGACTTTTTGGATGTTTATGTGATGAGTTTAGAGAAACTTTTAAAAGAAGTCTATGAGTTGGGAAAAGCAGATGGAAAAAATGAAAAATAACATTGAGAAATTAAGATTGGAGTACCAAAACGGTACTCGAGTGAAACTTGTTAAAATGGATGACAAACAAGCGCCACCCATTGGTACAAAAGGGACTGTTTTAGGAGTGGATGACATTGGCTCTATTATGGTTTCTTGGGATAATGGTAGTCGATTGAGTGTCGTATTGGGTGAAGATTGTTGTATGAAACTTGATGATTAAAAAAATTGAATCATCATGAGAAATAATCAACATAAGACTTGATATTTATAGCGTTTAGAGTGATATATAGTGTAACAAAACAAAAGGAGAAAACACCATGTACAGACATACACAAGAAGCACTCAACGGATTAAAAACAGAAATAAAAGCCTGCAAAAAATATGCAGATTTAGCTACTCAACAAGCACAAAAAGGAAACGTAGGCAGTGCGATTCAATTTTTAGAGATTGCCCAAACGGCAAAGACGTGTGCCAACCAAGCACATGAAGCCTTATGGGATTTATCAAAAGGGCAACTAAGTGATGAAGCATTTGATCGTTTTTGCGAAGCAGAAACCCTAAGTCAAGTGATAAACAAGGCGCATAAAGCCATTCAACAAGCAAGAACTTAAGAAAAATGGATCGGATAGGGGTTTATACAAGTTTGTCACTTTTATTGAAGAAGATGAAAAAGAATGTCGTAAAATCATTCTAAATAGTGAAAAAATCACTTGATAAATAGTCGTTTTAGAGTGATATATCGTGTAAAGACATGAAAGCGAGGAAAGTAACATGACCAGATTTGAAAAACATTTTAACATGATACAAGTTGATCCATTTTCAGCAAGAGAGATTTTAGAAGAAAGACAACAGGAACTAAATCGTTTAAAAAACAAACGAGACTATTATAAAAATGGATTTAGATGGCAATGTATCACACAAGAATTAGAACAGCTAGAAAAAGAATATCACCTTTTAGACGAATTGATTTAGGAGCATTGGCTCCTTTTTTTATTGGGAGGACAGAACATGACCTATAAACCAAGTCCGTTTAAATTAAAGACATCAACCTATAATAAAGAGTTTGCTGACTATGCCGTCAATTTTATTGAATGCCTATCGCATACTAAAGGCACATGGGCAGGGAAACCATTCAAACTTCTTCAATGGCAAGAACAAATCATCAGAGATTTATTTGGGATAGTCAAGCCAGATGGGTATCGACAGTTTAATACAGCATACATTGAAATCCCAAAAAAGATGGGAAAGAGTGAGTTAGCGGCTGCCGTTGCATTATTACTTTGTTGCGGAGATTTTGAAGAACGTGCTGAAGTCTATGGTTGTGCAGCAGACCGACAACAAGCGAGTATTGTCTTTGAAGTAGCAGCAGATATGGTAAGAATGTGTCCTGCATTAAATAAACGTGTGAAGATTCTAGCTTCTCAAAAACGGCTTGTGTATTTACCAACCAACAGTTTTTATCAAGTCTTATCAGCTGAGGCTTACTCCAAGCATGGTTTTAATATTCACGGTGTGGTGTTTGATGAATTGCATACACAGCCCAACAGAAAGCTCTTTGACGTTATGACCAAAGGGAGTGGAGATGCACGCACACAGCCCCTTTATTTTTTAATCACAACGGCTGGTACAGATACCCATTCGATTTGTTTTGAAACGCATCAAAAAGCAAAGGACATCTTAGACGGACGGAAAGTCGACCCTACTTTTTATCCCGTCATATACGGTGCGGATGAAAATGATGATTGGACCGATCCAAAGGTGTGGCATAAAGCCAATCCGTCACTTGGTGTGACCGTACCGATTGAAAAGGTGGAAATGGCATGTGAATCGGCTAAACAAAATCCAGGAGAAGAAAATGCCTTTAGGCAACTGCGACTCAATCAATGGGTTAAACAAGCCATTCGTTGGATGCCAATGGAGAAATGGGATGCGTGTGCGTTTAGTGTGAATGAAGAAGACCTAGAAGGTCGTGTGTGTTATGGAGGCTTAGACTTATCTTCTACAACTGACTTGACTGCGTTTGTATTAGTCTTTCCACCAGAAGATGAAGACGATAAATATGTGATACTACCATACTTTTGGTTGCCAGAAGATACCATTCCATTAAGAGTTAGACGTGACCATGTGCCGTATGATTTATGGGAGAAGCAAGGGCATGTTGAAACGACAGAAGGAAATGTTGTGCATTACGGTCATATTGAAAAATTTATTGAACGATTAGGTCAAATATTTAACATTAAAGAAATTGCCTTTGACCGTTGGGGAGCCGTTCAAATGGTTCAAAATTTAGAAGGCATGGGCTTTACAGTGGTGCCATTTGGTCAAGGATTTAAAGATATGAGCCCACCAACTAAGGAACTTATGAAATTAACCCTAGAGAAGAAAATCGCACATGGGGGGCATCCTGTTTTACGCTGGAACATGGATAACATTTTTATTCGAACAGACCCAGCAGGAAATATCAAAGCGGATAAGGAAAAATCAACAGAAAAGATTGACGGTGCCATTGCGACTATTATGGCATTAGATAGAGCTATTCGTTGTGGGAATGTGAATGTTGAAAGTGTGTATGATGGGCGCGGAATTTTGTTTATGTAACCTTAAGCTTGCATTTGTGCGTTATTTATTTTATAATAAAGCACAAAAGGAAGTGCGAAATGATGAATGAAGATAAGATAAGAAAAATGATAGAAAAAAATAATGGTATCATAACAGCTAAAGAAGTATCAGAGAGTGAAGTAGAATCATGGTACCTTACGAATATGGTAAAAAAAGGAAAGCTCGAAAGAGTTGCAAGAGGTATTTATTTTGATTCTAATTATGATAATTACGATGAACTTTATATTTTTCAACTTAAAAACAAAGCATGCATTTATTCCTACCAAACGGCACTATATCTTTATGGTTTGACCGATAGAATCCCCTTTATTAATGAAGTCACTGTGAAACAAGGATATAATGCATGGCGTATCAAAGAAACAGTCTTTGTTCATCAAATAAAAAAAGAATGGTATGAGATAGGATTGACTAAAGTTATGACAGAGATGGGAAATCTTGTATATGCTTATGATATGGAAAGAACTCTTTGTGATTTGGTAAGAGATAGAAAAAACCAAGATGTAGAAATATTTTCAAAAGCTTGGAATTTTTATCTAAAGAAAGGTTCCAGAGACATATGGAAACTTAGAGAGTATGCTAAGGCATTTAATATATCACAGCAGATAGAGGAAATACTGGAGGTAATTGTTCATGAATAAAGATAGTATTACGCAAAAATTAAGAAAAAAGGCTAAAGAACTAGAATTAAATTACAATACAGTATTAAGTAAATTTTTCTTTGATGAATTTTTGAAATTACTAGCAAACAGCAATCATAAAGAAAATTTTATGCTCAAGGGAGGAATGCTTTTAACGTATGCATTAGGCATTCAAAATAGATCTACTCAAGACATTGATTTTTTAGTAAAAGGAATAAAATTGAATGCTGCAGAAATAAAAAAAGTTTTAGAAGATATTTTAGGAAAAACGAATCAATCGGATATATGGTTTGAATTGATTAGTGATGTGCAAGAAATTCGAGTAGAAGATAAATATGGTGGATTGAAGTTTCATGTAATTGGGCATTTATCAAATATTAGAATTCCTTTTTCTATTGATGTTGCAACAGGTGACCCAATCTTTCCGTATCCAAAAATAGAGAACTATACTACAATTTTAGGCGATAATATTGAATTAAAAATATATCCATTGGAATCTGTGTTATCAGAGAAACTACAGACAGTATTGGCAAGAGCAGAAAATAATAGTAGAAGTAAAGATTTCTATGATATTTATGCTATTTTGAATAATAAATTAGAAATGGTAGATACAGAACAGCTTAAAATAGCCGTTCTCATGACATTTAAATATAGAAAGACAGAAATTACAAAAGATGAAGCGAAACAAATTATTGACAATATTAATAATGATTCTTTAGTTAAAGAAAGATGGATAAGATATCAAAAGAAAAATCCATATGCTAAAGATATTGAATTTAATGAAATCGTTAAGTGTTTAAATGATTTAGTTGAATTGTCCATGTAAGACAAAAACTTAAAATGGTCTTTTTTTAAGGGGAATATCATAATTAAGGGAAAGTATCTACTGAAAAGTAGGTGCTTTTATTATACTTAAAATTGGGAGGCAACAATGAAATTATTTAGTGGGCTATTTCGTTCAAGAGATAAACCAGAAAACAAACTCAGTAATAACAGCTATTCATTTTTAATTGGTCAGTCATCTAGTGGGAAACGTGTGAATGAACGGACTGCTATGACGATGAGTGCGGTATATTCGTGTGTCCGTATTTTATCGGAGACATTGGCAAGTCTCCCCCTTCATGTGTATGAGATAACCGATGTGGGGAGTCAAAAAGCAACGGATCATAGTTTATATAACCTCCTGCACAATGAACCAAATAGTGAAATGACGAGTTTTATCTTTCGAGAAACCTTGATGACACACTTACTCTTGTGGGGGAATGCATATGCGCAAATCATCCGTAATGGCAAAGGGGATGTGGTGGGGTTATACCCACTCATGCCAGATAAAATAACGGTGGATCGAGATGACAACCATACGATTTATTATGACTATTTAAGTACTAATGGGGAACGAGTGAGATTATCCTATCAAGATGTTTTACACATACCAGGTTTAGGTTTTGATGGTTTGGTTGGTTACTCACCGATTGCGATGGCAAAAAATGCGATTGGCATGTCGATTGCCGCAGAAGAATATGGGGCGAAGTTTTTCTCTAATGGGGCAACACCATCGGGTATTTTAGAACATCCAGGGACGGTTAAAAATGCAGAAAGTTTAAGGGAAAGTTGGACAAGGGGCTTTTCAGGCAGTAATTCACACAAGGTCGCCATATTGGAAGAAGGCATGAAGTACACGCCCATTTCTATATCGCCTAATGAAGCACAGTTTTTAGAAACACGTAAATTTCAAATTAATGAAATTGCTCGAATTTTTAGGATTCCACCACATATGGTAGGGGATCTTGAAAAGTCGAGCTTTTCTAATATTGAACAACAATCGTTAGAGTTCGTGAAATACACCTTAGATCCATGGGTGATTCGGTTTGAACAAGCCTTTAATCGCAGATTACTAAAAGATAAAGAAAAAGCACAGTTTTATGTGAAGTTTAATGTGGATGGTCTGCTTCGCGGGGATTATCAGTCACGTATGAATGGCTATGCGGTAGGTCGTCAAAATGGGTGGATGAGTGCCAATGATATTCGAGCACTTGAAAACTTAGATCGCATCCCAGCTGAAGAAGGTGGCGATTTGTATTTAGTCAATGGCAATATGCTCCCACTGAAACACGCAGGAGCATTCGCAAATTTGAATAAGGAGGATGATGCCAGTGAGGAAATTTTGGAACTGGAAAACAAATAATAAGGATGAACACATATTGTTTTTAAATGGCACGATTGCAGAGGAGTCTTGGTTTGATGATGACGTCACACCAAGGCTTTTTAAATCGGAATTAGACAAGCATCAGGGAGATATTGCCGTGTGGATTAATTCGCCGGGTGGAGATTGTATCGCTGCTGCTCAAATTTACAACATGTTAATGGACCACAAAGGTGAAGTAGTTATCAAAATTGATGGGATTGCCGCAAGTGCTGCATCGGTGATTGCCATGGCAGGGACAAAGGTGTTGATGAGTCCTGTCTCCATGATGATGATTCATAATCCCATGACGATTGCTTTTGGAGATAAAGAGCATATGAAACAAGCCATTTCTATGTTGGATGAGGTGAAAGAATCCATTATGAATGCCTATGAAATCAAAACAGGTCTAAATCGTCAAAAACTATCCAATATGATGGATGGTGAAACATGGATGAATGTCCATAAAGCCATTGAATTGGGCTTTTGTGATGGGTTACTCGAGCGAGAGGGCAATGAAACAACCGAGGTAGCTGTCGTATCAAACGCATATTCAAAAATGGTGGTTGAAAATTCACTCAAAGAGAAATTGGTTGAAAAATGTCACATTCAGCCAAAAATCAACACAACACAGTCGCAAGATTTACTAGACAGACTTAACTTAATCAAAAATTGGAGGTAATACATATGAGCAAGTTATTAGACATGATTGAAAAAAGAAATATTGCATGGGAAGGTGCGAAAGCCTTTGTGGAAGCAAACAAAGATAAAGACGGGTTACTTACCGAAGAACAGACCAAACAGTACCAAGAAATGGAACGAAAGGTGATGAACTTCAGTAAAGAAATTGACCGTCTGCAACGTGAAGAACAATTGGATAAATTGATGGAAAAACCCATCAACACACCGATTAAAGAAAAACCAAGACAAGAAGCTATCGAAGAAAAAACAGGACGTGCTAGTCAAGAATACAAAACGAGTATGCTTCAAGCCTTACGTTCCAACTTTAAACAAGTGTCCAATGTTTTACAAGAAGGTGTGGATGCTGATGGTGGGTATTTAGTACCAGAAGAGTATGATAGTCGCTTAATTCAAGTGTTAGAGGATGAAAATATTGTTCGTTCTTTAGCCACAGTCATTACAACAGCAGGCAATCATAAAATAAACATCGCTGGTTCAAGTCCAGCAGCGGCATGGATTGACGAAGGAGCAGCATTATCCTTTGGAGAGGCGAAATTTAGTCAGATGTTATTAGATGCCCACAAACTGCATGTGGCTATTAAAGTGACAGAAGAGCTACTTTATGATAGTGCCTTTAACTTAGAAAATTATATCACTGAGCAGTTTGGTAAGGCTTTGGCTAATGCAGAAGAAGATGCATTCTTAAATGGTGATGGGAACAACAAGCCAACAGGTATTTTCCATGAAAGCAATGGTGGGACGTTCCTAGATAAAGTGACGGCTATTAAAGCAGATGATGTGATTAATTTGGTTCATGCTTTGAAACGTCCATATCGTAAAAATGCGGTGTTCATCACAAATGATAAGACCATCGCTCAAATTCGTAAGTTCAAGGATAGTAACGGCGCCTACATTTGGCAACCAAGCTATCAACAAGGAGAACCGGACAGATTGTTAGGCTATCCGACTTACACCTCTGCTTTTGCACCAGAAAATACAATCGCCTTCGGGGACTTTAGTTATTACAACATTGGAGATCGTGGCGCTCGTTCCTTTAAAGCCTTAACGGAGTTATTCGCAGGGAATGGGATGATTGGTTATGTGGCAAAAGAACGTGTAGATGGTAAGTTGATTGTCAAAGAAGCTGTGCAGATTTTAAGTGCACAAGGGTAACAGGAGGTTTAAGCAGTGGGTTTAACATTAGATGACGTCAAACAGTACTTAAGAATTGATTCGAGCGATGATGACGCACTGCTTGAATCTTTGATGGCAACTGCTAAACATTTATGTATGCACATTTTGAGAGTGGATGATTTGTCGTCTGCTCTTTTATTGTCAGAAGAAGTTCATACAGCCATGCTTTATGCCATTGCCTATTTATATGAACACCGAGAAGAAGCCAATCATAAGGACTTAACCTTGACGTTAAGAAGTTTATTGTTTGGGCTTAGAAAGGTGGACTTTTAATGAAGGTGAGTTTATTGAATACTAGAATCACTATACAAGTAACAACTATTGAAACAGATGATATTGGCAATCAAACAGAGGTATGGAAAGAGCTGTATTCGTGTTATGCGACCGTCAGTAGTGAAAGTCCACTGGAACAAACGGCAACAGGTGCTGTATGGGATCATACTAAACTTGATTTTACGATTCGGTATGCGTCTGAAATTTCACATCTAGACAGTACCCATTACCGAGTTGTTTTTGATCATCACCTTTATAACATTAAAGGGATAGACCACATGAATCACAAGAAAAAAGCCATCAAACTGCATTGTCAAAGGGTGGAGAGATGAAAGTAAAGTTAGATGATTTAGCTCAAGCGATTCAAAAAGAACTCGAGCAGTATCAAAAGCTAACCAATGAGCAGATTAAAGCAACGGTTAAAGAAGTTGGTCAAGAAACAAAAGCACGTATCCAAGCCACTGCCCCTAAAAAAAGTGGCCGGTATCGTAACAGTTGGATAGTAACCACCACAAAAGAAAATCGTAACAGCATGCATGTTGTGGTGCATTCAAGAAATCAGTATCAACTCACACACTTATTAGAATTTGGTCATGCCAAACGAAATGGTGGTCGAACGAAAGCGATACCCCATATTGCACAAGCAGAACAAGAAGCAGTCACGACTTTTGAAAATAAAGTAAAGGAGATTTTAGAAAATGGTTAGTGTCATAGCACTCATGAAGCAAATCGACTTACCGTTTGCTTACCATCATTTCGCAGAAAGTAACGTACCAAACCCACCGTTTATGCTTTATGTGTTACCTAGCACCAATCATTTTAAAGCAGATGGGAGAATTCATCATAAAATTGTGGTGGTTCATTTGGAGTTGTACACAGATAAAAAAGATGTGGTATCCGAGCAAAAGATTGAATCAGTCTTGGATCAAGCAGAGGTTGTTTACAGTAAGAGTGAAGTTTGGATAGAGAGTGAAAAACTCTATGAAGTTTTATATACATTTGAAATGGAGGAAGAAAAATTATGGGAAACAAAGTCAAATACAATTTAAAGAATGTCCATGCTGCAAAACTCACGAAAAGCCCTGAAGGGACATTTACTTATGGCACACCTAAACCCATTTTAGGGGCTGTTAGTATTAGTTTAGAAGCAGAAGGCGAATCCAGTCCATTTTATGCCGATGGGATTGTGTACTTTAGGTCGACATCCAATAATGGATATAGTGGTGATTTGGAAATTTCCTTAATACCAGAGTGGTTTAGAACAGAAATCTTGAATGAAGAATTGGATAAAAATGGTGTTTTGGTTGAAAAAGCAACGGTAAAAGAGACCGAGAAATTTGCCTTGTTATTTGAATTTGATGGGGATGAAAAAGCGATTCGTCACGTTTTATATAATTGTTCAACGTCTCGCCCATCGATTGAATCGGAAACAAAAGAAGAGTCGATTAGTCCAGGGACGGAAAAGTTAACCTTAACAGCAGATCCACGAGAAGATGGGTTAGTGAAATCACGTACTGGAGATACCACACAGGATACAGCCTATCAAAATTGGTACAAGGCAGTCTATGTACCAACCGCTCAAACAGTAAGTAGTCCATCACGATAGGAGGTTCATATGATACAAAAGACAATAACCATTCAAAATCAATCCGTGACGTTTAAGTCATCCGCTACAATTCCACGATTATATCGGCTAATCTTTAAACGTGATATTTTTAAAGATTTATCGAAATTAGAAAAAGCATACAACGGAAAAGATAACAGTCCGTTTGAGATTGACGATCTAGAGATTTTTGAGAACGTGGCATATATTATGGCTTATCATGCTGATAATAGTATTCCATCAACCATTGAAGAATGGTTAGACCAATTTGAGATGTTTTCTATTTATGAAATTTTACCAGAGATTTTAGAACTATGGGGGAGTAATCTTCAAACGGATGTGGAAAACAGAAAAAAGTTACAGCAAGTAGTCGGGAAATGACGACAGCCTTATTTTTACTTCGATGTGTGGAGGTTGGGATTGCGATAAGAGATCTCGACCTTTTAACTATCGGATTAGTATTAGATATGTGGACGGAGAAAGCAAATGACGGTGTGAAGTATAACAGAGTTGCAGGACAAAAAGAGTTTGATAGGTTTTAATTTGTATACATTTTATATTGGTGTTAAAATTAAATATGATTATATTTTGAGGTGACGTATAAAATGGAGTATAAATCAAAAAGAGGTCCTTTTACAGTTATTAATGAGTATTTTGTTGAATTTAAAAATGGTCCAATAGAACCAAATGTTAAGGCTAAGGAAAAACCACAGAACACAGTAGATTCAATAATGTGGCAGGTGGTACTTAAAAAAAATCCAGATCCTAATTATTTTGATGAAGTGTATGAAAGAGTAAATATTCCCAAGCAAGATGGAATTGATAAAGGACATTTTATACCAAAACAATTTATGAAATATTTAATACCCAATTATCGTAAAGACGAAGATAATACAGGATTCACTCATAAAGATAATGGTTTTAATATCAGCAACCAATCAGTAGTTTCTAATCGTGGTTATAAGAAAATAAAAGGGCAGTTACAATATGAACAGGAGATTGTAGACCATATTGAAAAACAAAAAACTGATGTTTATTATGAAATCGAGGAAATTAAGAATGAAGATGATAATGTATTAGGTAGAAGAATTTTTATTCACTTCTATGATTCCAATGAGAAGAATATTCATATTTTTATTCCAGAAAAAATAGAAAGATAATGTGACACTTACAGCAATATGTAGGTGTCTTTTTTATACCCATTTTTAGAAAGGAGGTAACACATGGCAAATCGTATCAAAGGAATAACTGTTGAAATCGGTGGTGATACGACTGGATTAGATAAATCACTAAAGTCCGTCAATGGTACTATCAAAAATACACAGTCTTCATTAAAGGACGTTAACCGTCTGTTAAAAATTGATCCAAAGAACACGGAGTTACTGGCGCAAAAACAAAAACTCCTTCAACAAGCTATTCATGAAACGAGCACCAAATTAGATGCATTAAAAGAAGCAGACAAACAAGCCAAAACGCAACTGGCAAATGGGGAACTGGGTCAAGATAAGTACGATGCTCTGCAACGAGAAATCATTGAAACCGAACAGTCTTTATCTAAGTTACAAGAAGAGTTTAAGAAAGTGCCGAATGCAGCGGCATTATCGGTAAAAGAAGTAGGCGATAAACTGAAAAATATTGGTGATAAAACACAAGAAATTGGCACAAAGTTATCTACTCACTTAACTTTACCACTTGTTGGCATTGGTGCGGCGTCTATTAGTGCGTTTAACGAAGTAGATGCTGGACTCGATACGATTGTCACCAAAACAGGCGCAAGTGGTGAAGCACTTGAAGACATGCAAGGGATTATGGAACGTATCGCCACCAGTATTCCGACAGATTTTGAAACAGCTGGTGCTGCCATTGGTGAAGTCAATACGCGTTTTGGTGTGACAGGTCAACAACTAGAAGAACTATCTACTCAGTTTATCAAGTTTGCACAACTGAATAATGTAGACGTATCTACCGCAATCGACAACACACAAAAAGTGATTGCAGCCTTTGGTTTAACGACTGAAGATACAGGGGCATTATTGGATACGATGAATGCAGTCGGTCAACGAACAGGCATCAGTATGGACACTTTATCCAGTGCCATGGTTACCAATGCTGCCTCGCTCCAACAACTCGGCTTTTCAGCCAGTGACGCTGCCAACTTTCTAGGGAATGTGGAAATGTCCGGAGCTGATACGTCACAAGTGATGACCGGATTAACCAAGGCTTTAACAAACGCTACTGCAGAAGGCAAGCCACTAAACGATGCCTTATCGGATATTCAAAATAGGATGGTCAATGCCAAAAGTGATACGGAAGGGCTACAAGTGGCGTATGAATTGTTTGGTAAACGAGCAGGAGGGGCGATTTATCAAGCTTGTAAAAATGGATCACTGAACTTTAGTGAGTTAGGCACGTCTTTACAAGATAACATGGGGTCAGTAGAAACGACCTTTGAAAACACCATTGATCCAATTGATAGTTTTCAAACAACGATGAATCAATTAAAAATTGTCGGTGCCGATGTCGGTAATACGTTAATGACCATTCTAAAACCCATGCTTGAAAAATTAGCGACAGTGTTTAAAAATATCAAATCTGGATGGGATAGTTTATCGCCTGGTATGAAAGAAGCTATCACGACATTTGGGGTCATTGTCGCAACAGTAGGACCAATCCTTGTCGTAGCGGGTAAAATGATCACAGCCATCGGAACGATTACAGGTGTCCTTAGTCCATTGATTGGTTTATTAACTGGGACCAGTGCCGCCACTGCAGCTGTTGGGGTTGCAGGAGGAGCCAGTGCGGCAGGAACAACGGCAGCTGGGGTTGCAGCTGGTGGAGCAGCAACTGGATTTGGTGCATTACATCTTTCTTTATTACCCATTATTGGTATTATTGCAGGTATTGTCGCAGCCATCGCAGGTATTATTTTAGTGATTAAAAACTGGGGAGCGATTACGGAATGGTTTAAGGGTGTATGGGGAACTATTACACAAACGGTTACAACAGTTGTTCAGACGATGTTCACCTACTTTATGACGGCTTGGAACGGTATTGTCTCTTTCTTTACGACCACTTGGGAAACGATTAAGGCTATTTTAGATGTTGGCTTACAATTTTTAGCGTCTTTAATACAAGGAGCCTTTGCCCTTATCACGTTACCTTTTCAGTTTATTTGGGAAAACTGTAAAGAGGTGATTCTATCGGTATGGGAGCGCATTAAATCAATTGTTGATAGTGGTATTCAAGCCGTATCTAGTGTAATCAGTAGTGTTATGAGTGTTATCCAAGGTGTTCTTTCATCAGTATGGGAGACAATTAGCCAGACGATTAGCACCGTACTAGCTACCATCACGAATACTGTATCTACTGCCTTTAACATCATTAAAGATGTTTCGAGTACAGTATGGCATACTATAAAATCAGTGATTAGTGGTGTTGTTGAGGGAATAAAAATAACCATTTCAACAGTGTTTAATGTTGTTTCTTCCACTATTAGTACCGTCTTTAATACGATAAAGTCAACGGCAACTTCGGTATGGAATGGCATCAAATCAGCCATTACCACACCGATTGAAGCTGCCAAGAATACTGTCAAAAAAGCTATTGATGCAGTGGTGGGATTCTTTGCTGGGATGAAGATTAGTTTTCCAAAGATAAAACTGCCACATTTTAGTATTAAAGGAAGTTTTTCAATCATCCCTCCATCTGTACCGAGCTTATCCATTGATTGGTATAAAGAAGGTGGGATTATGACACGACCAACATTGTTTGGTATGAATGGTACTTCCTTAATGGCAGGAGGCGAAGCAGGGCATGAAGCGATTCTTCCGTTAAAAGGATTTTATCATCACTTGGATAAACTGTTTCAAGAGAAAATGGGAGGTAATGAGATGATTGAAAAATACTTAGCGATTATCGCAGAAAATAGTACACAAGCCATCTACTTAGATGATGGCACTTTGGTTGGACGATTACTCCCAAGTATTGATAGTGGACTTGGTAAAATGGCAGTAAGGAGGGCTAGAGGATGATTACACTGTTTATTGATGACACAGACTTATATAAACAAGGCATTGTTTTAGAAGAATTTGATATTGGGGTTCCTGAGATGAAAGTACACAAAGTATCTGTTCCGGGCAGAAATGGTGACCTTGATATGAGTAGAGCCTTAACAGGTTATACACATTTTTCAAATCGAACCATCAGTCTGGTTCTAGGCATGCTCGGTTCAGAAGAAGAGCGAGAAAGGCTTCGGTCATTATTGTTTGTGCATGTGTATAATAAACAGGTCAAACTGACATTTTCACATCTTGAGGGATACTTTATTGGTACGATGACGTTTCATTCTTATGAGCGAACACCAGCTAAATCGACCATCAAAGCGACGGTAGACTGTTATCCATTTCGATTGATTGGTGATGAAGTGGTATCGAGTACGACACTGACAAGTGCATTTCAGTCCATCACCATTGGGTATGCAGGGATGCCAACGCCACTAACCATTGTGACAACTGGTATGGCGACGATTGAACACAAAGGGAAACGATATACGGTGCAAAAGGGTGAACATCAATTAGGGATTCTACTTGAAATGGGGAATAATACGTTAAGGGTGTCAGGCAGTGGCACGTTAACGACTCAGTACATTATGGAGGTGTTATAATGTATCGCCTTTATTCAGATAATGACCTTATTTACCATCCGTTAATCGCAGAGTACACCATTATGGAAGGCAGATTAAATAGTGCATTAAATACGGTTGGGACGTTAACGTTTACGCTACCTAAAAGCAATCCGTCTTATGGTCAAATCCAGTATATGAAATCCATCATTACGTTATATGACGATGATCGGTTGCTTTTTAGGGGACGTGTTTTCTCACCTAGTGTTGATCTTTTTCAAACAGAAACCGTTGAATGTGAGAGTGACTTAGCCTTTTTCAATGACAGTGTGCTTGAACCGTATGATTTTAGAAATAGACGTGTTGAAGATGTGTTACAGGACGTGTTACTCAGTCATAATGCACAAGTTAGTTCAGATAAACAATTTAAATTAGGGCATGTGACGGTCACCAATGATACCGCAAAGGGAAACATCGTCCGTTCATCTAGTGATTACACCTCCACTTGGTCTTTTTTAAGAGATAAACTGTTAAAAGAACTGGGTGGCTATTTTTATGTCCGTTATCAAGTAGATGGTGTGTACTTGGATTATGTCAATGATTTGAATGATGTGAATCATCAAAACATAGAACAAACCATCAATTTATTGGATGCCAAACGAGAATGGTTTAGTGACGAACTCGCCACGATTGTGATTCCTTTAGGCAGTAAGATAACAGATGACGATACGGATACGGAAGACTATGTGACGATTGCATCGGTTAATCATGGTGATAAGGCACTTCGAGATGAGCATGCGATAGCGCTTTACGGAGAGATTACTAAAGTGACCCATCATGACTACATCACCGATCCAACGAATTTGCTTAGTGCAGGACGTAAAGACTTAGCGGATTCTGTTCTATTGATTAGTAAGATAACATTAACGGCTGCTGATTTATCTAAAGCAGGAGAGGCAGTTGATGCCTTTGGCTTAGGGCAAAAGCTAAAGGTAAAGATTCCAAGCCTTAACATTGATGAGCGGATGCTTGTCAGTCAACTATCCCTTGATTTACTTCATCCTGAAAGTAGTACCTTATCCATTGGGATTGAAGAAAAAACGCTGACCGTGACACAGTTGCATACGGAGCATTCAATCGAAACGATTTATCAGAATTTACAAGAAAACATGAAAGAGTTGAATACAGCAGCGATTGTCAGAGCGATTCGTGAGGCCAATTCGTATATTCAACAATCCGCCAATGAAATCAAACTGGACGTATCGGAGAAATACTACAACAAAGAAAAAGCAGATGAACTCTTGAGTGCGGTTCAAACCATGATGACACAAACGTCAGATGCCATTTCTTTTCAGTTTTATCAGTATAAGCAATTACAAGAGACTTTATATGGTGCCAATGCAAGACAATTTACAGAACTCAGCCGTTATATTCGCTTTGAAAATGGGCATATTATTTTAGGTGAACAAAATAGTCCCATTGTGCTTCGTATTGAGAATGAGCGCATTGTCTTTTTACAAGGTGGTGTGGAGAGTGCCTATTGGCATAATCGAAAATTCTATGCGGTAGATGGAGAGTATCTGCAAAGTTTAAAATTGGGTAAGTTTGCTTTTATGCCAAGATCAACAGGTAATTTAAGTTTTACAAAGGTGGTGAATTAAGATGGCAAGTAGTGGTTCTTTTCACACGAATGCGTATGACGTTAGGTATTTAACGTTTGAGTGGCATGTTGCCAATCAAAATGTATCCACTAATCAAACAACCATCAATTGGAGCTTAAGAGGAAATGGTGCAAATCCAAACACTTGGTATATGTCGGGAAACTTTAAGGTGGTCATTGAAGGGTCTACTGTTTACCAATCAGCCAGTCGTATTCAATTAACCGGGACTGCCAGTGTTGCGAGTGGGCAATTTACCATTTCACATGACTCAGATGGGCATAAAACCTTTAGTGCCAGTGTGGAAGCTGGCATTTACTATTTTGCGGTGAATGCCAGAGGGAGTGGATCATGGGATTTGCCAACTATTGCCAGAGCCACACAACCGACCTTGAATAAGACAAGTATGTCTTTTGGGGATACGATTACCATTTATACCCCAAGGGCAACAAGCACCTTTACACATACTATTCAAGCAGGTGTGGAGGGGAAATTAAGTTGGACAACTATCGCATCGAATGTCGCAACAAGTGATACATGGACGTTACCGAAATGGTGGGGGCGCTATTTAACGCATTCAACGGATAAATTACTATTTAGAGTGCTTACTTACTCAGGAAGTCAACTGATTGGTAGTAAGGATACACCTCCTGTGACCGTCATAGCCACTACTGATATGGCACCTGTTGTCAACATCACCTTAACGGATGTGAACAATTTTTATAATACCTATGGTGGTTTTGTCAGAGGAAAGTCTAGAATCAAAGCAACCGTAACAGAAAGGCTGTATGAACAAGCCGTTGTGACAACACGCAGTTTAGTTTTAAATGGGATAACGTATCAAAGTAGTGATCAAACATCTGAAGTGATTACGTCAACGTCACAACGAGTAGAAGCTAGAGTTGTGGACTCTAGGGGGATGACAGGTACAAAAGTCGTGACCCCTGTTGTGTATGATTGGTATGAACCTAGAATTACGATGGCAAAAGCCAATCGTTGCCAAGCCAATGGGACACTGGATGAGTCTGGAGCATATATCAAATTGGAGTATGCGTGTGCTGTTGCCCCAGTGAACAATAAAAATCAAAAGGTACTCAGTTATAGTTACAAACGGCAAAACCAAAGTCAATCGACTACGCAGAGTATACCAATGGAAATGTATAGTAAAACAGGGAGTGTCATCTTTCCTGCCAGTGGTGAGAGTTCTTGGGAAGTGACGGTGACACTAAGAGATTCTTTTAATACGAGTCAAGTTGTGGTGAGCGTTGGAACTGCCTTTGTGTTACTCGATTTTCACAGTTCTGGAAAAGGTATCGGTGTTGGTAAGGTTGCAGAATTACAAAACACACTTGATGTATCACCTAACTGGGATTTTAAATATAAAAATGCCGTGATGAGTGATTTTGTGGTGGAACAAGGCATGAAGAATAACTGGATTTACCGTAAATGGTATAGTGGTGTGATGGAATTGAGTACGAGAAAGTCGGTAACAGTTGATGTGAAAAACAGATGGGGAAGTTTATTTACTTCTGGACCGATTGCAGCCACGGATTTAACCTATCCTTTTGTTTTTAAAGAGTTACCGACCGTCATTGTGACTTTATCGCCTATCACATGGGCGGGGATGGTGATGGCTGGGTCAGGGCAGGTAGGTTCTACGTCTAAAACAGGCGTCTTTGAAGTTGTCAGAGGTTTAGAAGCATCGAATGCCAATTATATATTTAATTATAATGTGGTTGGCAAATGGAAGTAAAGAATGGAGGATACACTATGAAAGAATTATGGTCAACATGCCAAGTGGTGTTTTCAGTTATTGGAGGCACACTTGGTTATTTTTTAGGAGGATTAGACGGCATGTTATACACATTATTGGTATTTGTGGTTACAGATTATGTAACAGGTGTTTTGTGTGCGATTGCGGATAAACGTTTATCCAGTGACGTTGGGTTTAATGGTATCGCACGAAAAATCATTATTTTTGCATTAGTGGGCATTGCTCACTTACTGGATGTGCAGATTTTGGGGCATGTGGGTGTTTTACGCGCAATGGTTATCTTCTTTTATGTGTCAAACGAAGGGATATCTATTATTGAAAATGCCGCTCACTTAGGTTTGCCAATTCCAGAAAAATTAAAATCTATTTTACAACAATTAAAAGAAAGAGGGAATGAACATGAGTAATAGTCCATTAGTCAATTATGTCAAATTAAGCCCAAATCATAGTGGGCAACGCAATCATACCATCGATACGATTACCATTCATCATATGGCAGGTAATCTATCGGTTGAAACGTGTGGGAATGTATTTGCGCCCACTTCTCGTCAGGCAAGTAGTAACTATGGTGTTGATTCCAGTGGGCGAGTGGGCATGTATGTCGAGGAACATAATCGTTCGTGGTGCTCGTCAAGTGCAACCAATGACAACCGAGCGATTACGATTGAAGTGGCTAATGATGAGTATGGTGGTAACTGGCATGTGAGTGATGTGGCTTTAGAAAAAACCATTCAATTATGTGTGGATATTTGTCAGCGTAACAGCATTCCATCACTCAATTATACAGGCGATACAAGTGGTAATTTGACGAAGCATGAATGGTTTGCGAATACGAACTGTCCAGGACCTTATTTAGGCAGTAAATTCCCATATATTGCTTCAGAAGTGAATAGACGTTTGAATGGTGGCCAATCATCTCCATCTGTTCCACCAACCGATACGAATCTTGATGATGTGGCACGACAAGTTATCAACGGACAGTTTGGGAATGGAAATACCAGAATACAACGATTACGTGCTGCTGGATATGATCCAGTTCATGTGCAAGAAAGGGTCAATGCATTGCTTGGAAAAGGAACTGTGACGAAACCAACCTTAAAATCCGTTGATGAAGTTGCTAGAGAAGTATTGAATGGGAAATGGGGCAATGGCGATGCGCGCAAATCTGCGCTAGCAAATGCAGGGTATGATTACAATCAAGTGCAAACTAAAGTCAACGAACTAGTGAGTGGGAACGTGACGCCATCTTTAAAACCCATTGATGTGATTGCAAGAGAAGTTATCAACGGTCATTGGGGTAATGGGCAAGAGAGAAAGAATCGTTTAAGTCAAGCAGGATATGATTATGATCAAGTTCAACAAAAAGTGAATGAACTATTATAGTAGAAAGCCTATCTGAGCAGAAATGCTTGGATAGGTCTTTTTTGTTGTTGAGAGAGTTTTTAACAAAATATCTAATTTTATGATTTTTTAAGTTATCTATCATTAAAAATAGGTATGTTATTTTTTATCCTATTTCGCTATTTTTGAAATTTATTTCGTATGATTTTTCATGAAACATGATATAATAGCGCATTGTAGGAGGAAAGATGAAAAAATTTTTACTAAAAATAATGGTGGTAATAATAGGTCTATTAGTATTGACTGGAGTTGTTTTTTTATAATTTAAAATCAAATTCAGTATATTATGCGAAAAAGATGCCAAGAGGAGAAAGTCAGAAACCGGAATTAGTGATGTTAATTGATAATTTGGACTGGATCTATAAACCAAATGCAGAATGGATAAAATATGATTTTGATGGGACAAGAGATATTATTAATGAAACAGGTTCTAAAGGATTCGGAAATATATATTCAGATGAGACAGAATATGCATATTCAAACGGAGACAGTATTGTTTATAGATTTACTAAGAATTTTGAACTAAAGCATGTTACACGTTTGAGAAAAATGGAAACTGTTGATGTCAGTTCTGTAGATAAAAATAAAGTTATAGAAGAGATAGAGCAGTTTGTGAAACCAGTGACGGATGAACAAACAAAACCACTCATTGATTTACAATGGTTATTTAATTGGCTATATCAAGATGAATTTAAATAATGTATAACCAAATCTACCTGAGCAGTGATGCTTAGGTAGGTCTTTTTTATTTTTGAAAAATTTATATGGAAAATGTCTGATTTTCTCCTTTCAAAAGACTATTTATTAGAAATGAATTGGTTAGTGGAAACCGTGATACCATCTTTAAAATCAATTGATGTGGTCGCAAGGGAAGTTATCAACGGTCATTGGGGTAATGGGCAAGAGAGAAAGAATCGATTAACCCAAGCAGAATACGATTATGATCACGTCCAGCAAAGGGTAAATAAAATTGAATAAAAAAATATATAATTTATATTTACTTTATAGTAATTTTTTCATCAATTTTTTGATAACGATTACAAAAAATGATATACTAACTGTGTAGGAATAGCTTACTAAGGGGAAAGGGTGAATATTTATGTCTTTGAAATCAAAAATATTTAGTGTTGTTTTATTAGGTGGTCTGTTATTTACCGGAGTACAGAGTGTTTCAGCGACTTCTAGGGGGAATTTAACTTTTTTACATGGTGCAGAAGGTTTAGAAGCGATGGCTGAAATTAGATCAACACACACTGAGGGGCATATGCGAATTAATATGCAATTAACTTTTGACGATGGTTCTACAGGGTATCCATCAGGAGAAGCTTTAGGTGTTTCACATTATAAGCTAAAATCTGGATTTAACTGGTGGAAAGCAGGAGAAAGTACAGCTGATTACTATGTCAATTGGGACCACGTACACACAACTACTGCACCATATCGATTTGAATAAATGTAGCGTTCAGATAATTTAGTATAATAATTCTATAAATAAATTACTAAAAGTAAGCTATTCCATTTTTTAGGAGGGTTTTTATGATACAAGTAGAAAATGTACATGTTTCTTTTAAACAAGGTCAAAAAATAATTCCCGTTTTAACTGGATTAGATTTGCAACTATCAGATAAAGGGATTGTGACTGTTGTTGGTAAAAGTGGGTCAGGGAAAACAACCTTATTAAAAGTAGCTTCAGGTTTACTTGCTGTTGATTCGGGTAAAGTATTTATTGATTCTAATGACATTACTTGTATGGATAATGAGCATAGACGTGTTTTTTGCTCAAAATATATTGGTTTTGTTTGGCAAGATTTTAAATTAATTGAAGAAATTACCGTTGAAAACAATATTTTGTTGCCAATTCATATTCATAAAAAGCAACTGGATCGTGCATTTTATGAACAATTAATTAATAAATTAGATATTAAGCATTTAATCAAAAAATATCCTGAACAGCTATCTGGTGGAGAAAAACAAAGATGTGCTATAGCACGTGCATTAATTACTAAGCCTAAAATTTTGATTGCTGATGAACCAACAGGTTCTTTAGATGTCCATACAGCAGAGAACATCATTGCATTATTCGAGAGCAGTATTAAAGAATTTGCTGAATTAATTATCATTGTTACACATGATCCAAAATTAGCTAATATTGGTGATAAAAAGTATGAAATGGTTAATGGTAAGGTTGTGATGACAGAATGATGTTTCGATTCATTAAACAAATTATGAATAGACAAAATAAAATGCTATGGATTTTAATGTTAGCTATTTCAGTTGTAATGTCTAGCATTATTTCTGTTTCTGTTGCAACAAATGCTTATATAAATGAGTTGCAACTTTCTAAAGAACAAGTATATGGATCATTTACGCATATTGTCTATAATTCTAAAAATACCACTATTGATGATTCAAACCGGTATGGTGTTATTGATATTTTTGATGCTTCAAATGATAAAGATATTGTATATGGTAAGTTTAATGATTTAGCAAAAAATTTAGGGAATATCAATATACCTTCTTTATCAGAAAATGAAGTTGTCATTACTCAAGAAATTGCACAAAAATATCAATTAAAAGAAGGCGAATTATGGAAAGTTGAAGGAAAAGATTGGCGTGTAAAAGCTGTTATTGATAATGTGGGTTTGTTATGGATAAGAGGAACAGTAGAACAAACTCCCGTGTTTAAAATGCCAAATGTTATTGTTGATGTGAACAATTGGCAAAAATTAATAGGATCAGTTTCTGAATTTAGAAGAATATGGCTAGCCAATTTAAATATTAATGAAAAAAATGTTGAGTGGGAAAGTATTCAAGGTAATCATTATCGAAATACATTTTTAGAAAAAAATACAGATAATTATCATACACCTGAGTATTTATTCAATATTACTTCAATTATCTTTTGTATTATTTTAATCATCATGTTACGTGCATATATTTTATCTGTGCGTAAGCGATATGATGTTTATGGGTTACTAGGGATGTCACGCACACATTTGAAAAGATTATTTCTTTTAGAATTTCTGTGCTTTAATATTTTAGCAATAGTGTTTGGTGTACTATTGTGTTTGTTAATTACTAGTTTATTTTTAAGTGTTGCATTACGGAAAATATATATTGTAGATGGTAGTTATTTTTGGGGCTATTTTTTAAAATATAGTGTAATGTATGGCATAACAGTAATCATGAGCTTGTTATTGTTTGCATCGTTCCCATTTAAGAAAAGAAAACGCAATAAAGTGTTTCATAAAAAAATACCATTTGATTTTAAAAAAATAAATCTATCACTTAATATAGGATTCTTTTCAATATTAATTGTTTTTTTAGTCGGGAATCTATTTCTTAATTTTGAAGCAATTAATTCAATTATTTTAAGTTCAAATGCGGTAGGAAAGATAGTGAATGACTCTGATTATGAATTTGTATTTACGCGTCCGTCAAATCGACAAGGGGAATTTTATTATAATGGCAATTATCATGAAATTCCACAAAATATAAAGGAAAAATATCGTATCCAGTATATGAAATCCTCCGGAGAATTAAATCACATTCAACAACAATTGTCGCAAAAATTTCCAAGTGCGCAATTTGAAAGTTACATTAATTTATCCGAGATCTATTTAGTTAATAAAGATAATTTATTCCAACAAGATTACTTACAAAAATTGTATTCCGTAAAGCTGATTCAGGATAGACCGTTTTGGAATGAGTTGTTAAATCAATCTGTAAACTTGTTGACAATTAGAGCGATTGCATATCCAGATGATAAAATAAATTTGATAAGTTCACATTTTTCTGGGGATGTACAAAGTGTTATAAATGGGGAGAGTGCTTATCTTGTTGCTCCAGCCTATCAATACTTTGAAAGTTTTGATCCTGTTAATCAAGTCACATTTAAAGAAGCAAAGCCTATTGATAAAGATGATGTAAATGCCGTTTATGATGATAGAATTAAAGAAAATGATTTAGTATCTGTTATATCTTTGAATGCGAATAGTAGTGTGTATGGTAATTTAGATAGTGAATCAGCGAAACGTATATTTGATATTAAACATCTAAACGTATTGGTTGGCGGTATTGCATATAAACAAGTGGGATGGCTAGATACATCAGATATTACTGAACCCTATCGTTTAATTGTTTCTAAGAATTTTTTAGAAAAAAACGACTTAGATCAATCCGTTACACGTTTGAGAATGAAAATACCTAATTTAGATTATGGTAAAGATGATAGTGTGATTCGTCAAATCGTTGCTAATTATCCAAATGTTAAAATAGTTGATCAATATGGGCAGTTACAGACCTTTAGACAATATCACTTTATTCAGCAAGGATTCAAAATTTTATTGACAGTGATATTTTTTGTATTAACAATTGTTATTTTTAATAGTTTGATTCAAGCGCATATGTTTGAACAAAATCAAAAATATTTAGTCTATGGTTTATTGGGAATGCCTAGAAATAGGTTAGTAACAAGCCTAGGGATTCCCATTGTATGTAGTATGATGCTGTCGATAATAGGGATTAGTATATTAGAAGTATTTTTATTTTTTGGTCGTATTAATATACTTAGTGCAAGAGATTGGACGTCACTATTCGTATATATTGTATTACCTATGATAATTTGTATGGTCATTGCATTAATTCTTACTTATCGTCATATCAAAAAATTTATGAATACTATTTAAAAAAGTTAAATTAAAGGTTAATATCAATTGCTTATGAGTTGAAGGATGTACTGATAAAATATACAATGTTTTGTCTATCAATATTTTATGGATTTCATAATAAGGTAAATGAATTAGTGTAGAAGAAAACCTATCTGAGTAGAAATGCTCGGATAGGCCTTTTTTTTGAAAAAATTTGAAAGAAAATGTCCGATTTTATACTTTCCCAAGGCTATTTATTAGAGAGGTAAAGAAACTCTCTAGAAAGGAGAAACAAGAAATGAAACATAAACTAAAAGTTAGTGTATCAAAACAGCCTACACAGGAAAGTGTCATGCAATGTCGGAAAGTGTCGATGCGTGAGAAAGTGATGATATTCCTATTCGGAAAAAAGCAAAATATGCTGATATTTATTCCAAGTGATAGGGTTGGAGAAGTAACTATTGACCAGAAAGGAGAAAATAATGGATAAAATGAAGCTTCTAAAACAAGTCATAGATGATTTGAAACATTTATCTTCTAGTTTAGATGAATTATGTTCAGTACTAGAAGGACAAGAGGAACAGGTAGACTCTACAGTATTGGATTTTAGTATTGAATCGGAATCTAAAAAAATAACATTAGAAGATGTCCGAGCGGTACTAGCGGATAAGAGTCGATTAGGATTTACCAAAGAAATCAAGGCAATTATCACGGCATGTGGTGCGACTAAGTTAAGTGACGTAAAACCTCAAGATTACCCTACACTTTTAAAGAAAGCGGAGGGATTAGGTCATGAATAACCACGCTTTATTATCGGCATCAAGCAGTCATCGTTGGTTAACATGTCCACCATTACCTAGGCTAGAGTCGTATTTTGAAAACAAAACCAGTGAAGCAGCACATGAGGGGACACTAGCACATGCTGTGGCAGAAAACAAACTCAAAAAAGCACTTGGAATGACGCATAAAACGATTTCAGTATCTGATAGCGATATGGATGAATATACTGATGACTATGTGACTTATATTTTAGAACAACTTGACCTCATCAAACAATCAACCAAAGATCCGATTGTACTCATTGAACAACGTTTGGACTTTTCAGACTATGTGTCAGAAGGATTTGGTACAGGGGATTGTGTCATCGTTTCGGATAAAAAAATACACATTATCGACTTTAAGTATGGACGTGGTGTTGACGTATCGGCAGTTGATAATCCACAGATGAAACTGTATGCACTAGGGGCATTAAAATTATATGACGCCTTATATGACATGGAAGAAGTGGTGATGACCATCTTTCAACCGAGAAAATATAATGTATCAACAGATACGATGTCAACCAAAAAATTGATGGGATGGGCAGAAACGGAACTGAAAGAAAAAGCTGAATTGGCATTTGAAGGGAAAGGTGTCATTGAGTATGGACCTTGGTGTCAGTTCTCAAATTGTGGTGTCGTACTGCGTGCAAGGTATGACCACCATAAAAAGTTAGACCGTTTTGAATTGAAGTCGCCACATTTATTAACCGATGCCGAACTGGAAGAAGTCCTTCATCATGTGGATGATTTAGCGAAGTGGGCAAATGAAGTTAAAGCGTATGCCACTGAAGTAGCGATTAAAAGTGGTAAATCATGGAATGGATTCAAATTAGTAGCGAGCAGAACCGTTCGCAAATTTACAGATGAAGAAAAAGTCGCACAAATCGCAAAAGCAAATGGGTATGACAATATTTATAAACAATCCCTATTGTCTATGACCGATTTACAAAAGTTAATGGGTAAAACAACATTTGAAGAACTATTTAAAACACTGATTGTCAAACCTACTGGAGCAGCTGTATTAGTACCCGTCAGTGATAAGCGTAGAGCTATTGATGTTACACAAGCAAAAGATGAATTTATGGAGGAAAAATAACATGAAAGAAACAAAAGTGATTACAGGATTAAACACAAGATTATCTTATTTTAATGGTTGGGAACCTAAGTCAATTAATGGTGGTGCTGAAAAATATTCAGTGTCCGTATTAATTCCTAAAGATGACTTAGCTACTTTACAGAAAATCGAACAAGCCATTGATGCAGCTATTGAAGAGGGAATTGCGAAGTTTGGTGGCAAGAAACCGAATAAAGCAGCCATTAAAACGCCCCTTCGTGATGGGGATATCGAACGTGACGATGAAGCATATAAAGGGCATTATTTCATTAATGCGAACTCACTAACCAAACCACAAATTGTGGATATGAATGTACAGCCAATTTTGGATCGTCATGACGTATATTCTGGATGTTACGCTCGTGTGTCATTATCATTCTATGCATTTAATTCTAACGGCAACAAAGGAATTGCTTGTGGTTTAGGGAACATCCAAAAAGTAAAAGACGGTGAACCCTTAGGTGGACGTAGTAGTGCGAGTGATGATTTCACCACTATTACAGATGATGATTTCTTAGCTTAGGGAGGAATGTGACATGACAGAGATGGATAGATTTATGCTCATGATGTGTTTTGGTGTCGCGGTGGCTATTGTTATCGCATCGTGGATACATATTATGTGTGACTGGATTGACAAGTGGAAAGGGAGAAAAAGAAAATGAGCATGGAAAACTTTATCTTTTTGGCAGTGGGTGTTTTAGTTGTGGAGTTTGTGGTCAAACGATTATTAGATTTGTATTTGTATGTAAAGGAACAATTAAATGAGAAAACTAAACATTGATATTGAGTCGTTTTCTAGTGTGAACTTGACGAAATCAGGTGTTTACAAATATGCAGAGAGTGAGGACTTTGACGTCCTCCTTTTTGCCTATGCAGTAGATGACGGGGATGAGCAAGTGGTTGATTTGGCAAGAGGTGAAACAATCCCACAAGAGATTATAGACGCCATAAAGGATGATGCTGTTTTGAAATGGGCATTTAATGCACAGTTTGAACGGGTATGTTTATCTCGTTATTTAGGTGTTCATTTAAACCCATCTGCTTGGCGATGTACGATGGTCTGGTCTGCTTACATGGGGTTACCGTTATCCCTTGAAGGAGTGGGAGCAGTTTTAGGATTAGACGAACAAAAGTTAAAAACAGGCAAAGAGTTCATCCGATATTTTTGTGTACCATGTCATCCAACAAAGACAAATGGACACAGAACACGAAACTTCTTTTACCATGATGAGGATAAATGGATACAATTCAAAGCCTATAATAAACGTGATGTGGTAGTTGAAATGGCGATAGCCAATAAACTAAACAAGTTTCAAGTACCAGACTTTATATGGGATGAGTATGTATTGGATCAAAGCATTAATGACCGTGGTATACAAATTGATCGTACTTTTGTCCAACAAGCCATTCAAATAGATGAACAAAATCGATGTTTGTTATTAGCAGAACAACAACGTCTTACCAATTTAGAGAATCCCAACTCAGTCAAACAATTATCACAGTGGTTAAACGACCAGGGATTAGACGTTAGCAGTTTAGATAAAAAGGCAGTCAATACATTGCTTGAAACCACAACCGGTACAGTCAATAGAGTATTGCAACTAAGACAACAACTCGCCAAATCATCTGTTAAAAAATATAAAGCCATGCAAGATGTGGCTTGTAAGGATAACCGTTGTCGAGGCATGTTTCAGTTTCTAGGTGCGAATCGTACTGGGCGATTTAGTGGCAGATTGGTACAACTACAAAATCTTCCTCAAAACCACATATCCGATTTAAAAGAAGCAAGAGCGCTTGTCAAACAAGGCAACATGGAAGCGTTGAGTATCCTTTACAATGATACGTCTAACGTTTTATCCGAATTGATTCGGACAGCATTTATCCCGAATGGGTTGTTTTATGTCGTAGACTTCTCAGCGATTGAAGCGCGCGTTATCGCATGGTTAGCAAAAGAAACGTGGCGAGAGGATCTATTTAAACAAGGTGGAGACATTTATTGTATGTCGGCAAGTCAGATGTTTGGTGTACCTGTTGAAAAACACGGAGTGAACAGTGAATTAAGGCAGAAAGGGAAGATTGCCGAATTAGCCTGTGGTTACGGTGGTTCAGTTGGAGCTTTAACTGCCATGGGAGCACTTGAAATGGGACTTAAACAAGAAGAGTTACAACCACTGGTTAATGCGTGGCGAGGATCTAATCCAAAAATCGTGCAGTTATGGTGGGCAGTTGATAAGTGTGTCAAAGAAACGGTTAAAGAAAGAAGCATCACTCGAACACATGGGATAACGTTCAGTTACCAAAGTGGTATGCTTTTCATTCATCTGCCAAGTGGACGGAAACTAACCTATATAAAACCACGTATTGGTGAGAATACATTTGGTGGAGAATCGGTCACCTATGAGGGTGTAGGCGCAACTAAGAAATGGGAGCGTATTGAAAGCTACGGACCAAAGTTTGTTGAAAATATTGTTCAAGCGATTGCACGAGATATTTTGATGTATGCCATGAAGAACTTAAAAGACTATCAGATTGTTGCACATGTCCATGATGAAGTCATTATTGAAGCAACAAATGCTTCTTTAGATGACATCTGTCGCATCATGAGTCAAGTACCATTGTGGGCAACTGGTTTAATTTTAGATGCAGATGGCTATACTTGTGAATTTTATAAAAAAGATTAATTACAAATGTCCGATTTTACCTCCTACCAAGGCTACCTTGTAGGAGGTAAATTTTATGTCAGTAATAAGAATAGAAACAGATAACAAAAGTGTACAAAAAGTTGAGACCAAGTGTATTGAAGTAGAGTTGTTGAAAGAATATGATGCTTATTTAAGTCTAAAAATTGTTGAAAAACTGTATGAATCTCAATTGATTACGGCTGAGGAAAAACAACAATTGAATAATAAAATCATTGAACACTTTACCCCATATTATTTATCGATTATCTAACAAATGACTTGATATAGTTTGAGTATTACGGGAATATGTCCATAACAAAATGGAGGTGAGTAAATGAAACAAGTGAATGTTATCTTTTCTAAAACAGATGCTGTGAATCGAAAGAAGCGTGTCGCAGTATATGCTAGAGTATCTTCTAATTCTAAAGAACAACAGTATAGTTTAGAAGCACAAAAGCAACATTATGAACAATATGTAAAGGCACAATTAGATTGGGAATTAGTAGGCATTTATTTTGATGAAGGTATCAGTGGTACTAGTTTAAAACATAGGACGGGTCTTAACTGCCTTGTTGAAGATTGCGAAAAAGGACTGGTGGATTTGATTATGACAAAGTCCATCAGTCGATTTGCACGAAATACGATAGATTGTTTAGCTTTGGTTAGACGATTGCTAGTGTATGATGTTGCGGTACGATTTGAAAAAGAAAATATTCAAACAGATAGCATGGATGATGAAGTGATGCTATCGATTTTGGCAGAGTTAGCAGCCAATGAATCTAAGACTATATCCGACAATGAAAAATGGGCAATTCAAAAAAGGTTTCAAGATGGAACTTATGTGATTTCATATCCACCATATGGCTATAGAAATGAAGGTGGAAATATGGTTGTTGTTTCAGAAGAAGCAAAAATTGTTCAAGACATTTTTAATTGGACGCTAGAAGGGGAAAGTACACCAAGTGTTGCGAAACGTTTGAACGAACAAGGGGTACTCACTAAAAGGAATAATAAATGGTCGCCTACATCTATTATCGGCATTATAAAAAATGAAAAATACGTGGGCGATGTATTGTTTCAAAAATACTACACGGATAATCAGTTCGTTAAGCATAAAAATTATGGTGATAAAGATATGTATTATATCGAAAATCATCATGAAGCGATTGTGGATAGAGAGGTATTTCAAAAAGCTAACGAGATATTGAAGCAACGAGGTCTTGAAAAAGGTGTGGTTGCAGATAGACATAAATACCAAAAACGATATGCATTATCAGGAAAAGTGAAATGCACCGAGTGTGGTTCAACGTTTAAACGGAGAACGCATACGACAACCCAAGGTAAATGCTTTGCGTGGTGTTGTAGCAAGCATATAGCAGACAAAGCAAGTTGTAGTATGAAATATGTTGAAGAGGAAGCGATTCAAATAGCGTTTATCACGATGATGAATAAGTTGTTATTTAGTAAAGAGTTTATTTTAAAACCGTTACAAAAACACATGCAATACGACGATGACAGTAGTAATGGAATGAAATTGAAAGTCTTACAATCAGAGTTGGAAGATGTACAAATGAAATTGAAAGAAGCACAATCTTTATTTCAACGTGAATATCTGAATTATATTTCTTATCAGAATTTAGAATTGAATTTGATGAAAGAAAGCGACCGTATCTTTAAAGAAATCAATTATTTAAAAATGATGGATAGTCAAAAAGTTAGCATTCAACAACATCTAGATATTTTGTTACACAGGCTAAATCGTTCTCAGTACTGGACTGAATATGATGAAAGTTTAGTAACTGAAGTGATTGAACAGATACATATCATTTCAAGGCAATGTGTTCAGTTTGTATTAAAGTGTGGATTAACATTGGAAGAAAGGTTGATATAATATGAAACATTTACCGTTAGGATATAAAGTGTCGGAAGGAACAATTATTGTAGATGAAGATACGGCAAATCAAGTGCGCTTGTTGTATCACTATTATATAGAAGGTAATGCCCTTGAAAAAGCAGCAAGAATGGCTGGAGTATTAGGGTATCACGGAACAATCAGTCGAATATTATCAAATAAAAAATACATAGGGCATATGAATTATCCATCAATAATTGACACAGATACTTTTGAACACGCACAACAAAAAAGAAAAGATAATGCCAAACGGTTAGGCAGAGACAAATTTCAACCTAAGCAAAAAAAGCGTGTAATTCATACAAGTTTTTATAGTAAAGAGAATGAAAGACAGTATGAGAATCCCTTTAAGCATGCTGAATATTTATATAGTCTGATTAGTGTACAGGAGTAATAGACATGACAGAAAGAAAAATTGTAAAAGTAATACCCGCACAATCTACCGTGGGGTATGGTGAACAATTAAAAGAACAGCCTAAGAAAAAAGTAGCAGCATATTGTCGAGTAAGTACAGATAGTGAAGAACAAGCATCCAGTTATGAAGCGCAGGTTGAATATTA
Organism: Granulicatella sp. zg-ZJ; assembly: GCF_010892355.1. Classification (NCBI taxonomy): domain Bacteria; kingdom Bacillati; phylum Bacillota; class Bacilli; order Lactobacillales; family Carnobacteriaceae; genus Granulicatella; species Granulicatella sp. zg-ZJ. The sequence continues at coordinate 75,197 of NZ_WNJY01000005.1, forward strand.
CACAAATTACATTCAATCTAAATCAGAATGGGAATTGGCAGGTATTTTTGCAGATGATGGCATTAGCGGAACGAATACCAAGAAACGAACTGAGTTTAATCGGATGATCCAATCTTGTAAAGATGGCGAAATTGATTTGATTATTACAAAATCGATTAGTCGTTTTGCTAGAAATACATTAGATTGCTTGCATTATATTCGGCAATTAAAAGAGTATAAAATTCCAGTTTATTTTGAAAAAGAAAATATTAACACGATGGACTCTAAGGGAGAAGTTCTACTCACTATTATGGCCTCTCTTGCACAGCAAGAATCAGAATCCATTAGTAAAAACGTCAAGATGGGTATTCAGTACAGATACCAAAAAGGGGAAGTGCGGGTTAACCACAATCGTTTTTTAGGCTATACAAAAGATGATAATGGGCAACTTGTGATAGAACCAAGCGAAGCGGTTATCATTAAACGGATTTTCAAAGAGTATTTAGAGGGAAAAAGTTTACAGAAGATTGCGAATAGTTTGATGGCGGATAATATAATGACTGCAGCTAATCGTAGTTTATGGCGTGCAGGGAGTATTCGAAAAATACTGACTAATGAAAAGTATATGGGAGATGCCTTACTTCAGAAAACTTATACAGTGGATGTATTGAGTAAAAAGAGAGTGGTGAATAACGGCATAGTACCACAGTATTATGTAGAGAATAGCCATGAGGGTATTATTTCAAAAGAAGTATTTCATAAAGTTCAAGTGGAATTGCAACAAAGAGCAGAACAATATCAAGGAAAAAACAAAAGAAAATCAACGTATAGTAGTAAGTATGCTTTATCCAATGTGGTTATTTGTAAAGAATGTGAGAGTGCATTCAGAAGAATTCAATGGTCTTCTAAAGGAAAAAGGTCAGTAAATTGGCGTTGTAAAACGAGAATTGATAAAGGTGTATCCTGTTGTTGTATAGAATCAATTAATGAGACAGAGCTCCAAAATATGATTATCCGTGGAATAAATAAGTTGATGGGGAATCGTCACGAAGTTTTAGAAGTGCTAAATCAAAAAATTGAAAGGGTCTTAAACAAGGATGGATTATCGTTGAGTGATATCCAGTTACAAATTGAACATTTACAAAATGAATTGGAAATACGTGTGCAAGAAAGAAAAGACTATGCGCATATTTTAGAGCAATTGGATCAACTAAAACTGCAACGCACTAAATTAGAACATTGGGATAATATAGAAAAGAAAAAACAAAGTAGGTTGCATGAAATAAAAAAACATCTAGAGCAACAGTCAACGCTAGTGACGGAATATGATGAAGCGATTGTAAGGAAGTTAATTGATAAAGTAGTGGTTGGTAATGATGATGTGGAAATTACGTTAAAATCAGGTGAAATAATGAAATTGAAGCGGTATAAAAAGTGAGGCATCTCCGTATTGAGGTGCTTTTTTATTGGGTTAAGATGTGTTGATTTTATGATATAATAAAATGGAGTGGTATATTCTTTTGAACCTACAAGTTAGTGTTCGAACATACCTGTACGATCAGTTCATGTGGAGTGCGTAGCTCTGCTCGTAAAATCTTAGAATCCTTTGAACGAAAGGGATAGTAAAACGCCTTGACATCAAGGTGTTTTGTCGTATGGTGGGTAAGTATCAGAGTGAGAGTTGAAGTTGAAGTGGTGGGATTGAAAGCTTGATGGTAGAATTATTTATTCCCATAAACCCTAGTGGGTACGGGTTTGTTTCCATAGACAAGGGGCTTATGGGAATAAATGTACCCCCCTGTTTTTATAAATGAAACTCTAGAAAGGTTTGGTCTAGAGAAGTGTGAGAACTGTTTTTGATACAATTTTTAAATATGTTAATATATTCAATATATCTAGGGAAGAAAAGCAAAGAGTAGCACTTGCTCGAGGGGTGCTATTGTCTTCTAAATTTTTGTTAGTGGATGAGGTTAATTCAATGATTGACGAACAAACAACTAGGGATATAAGGGGATATCTATCACAACGAAACGTAGGTTTTATAGAGGTAGCACATAAAGTTTCCAAAGAGGACAAAATATTGTATGATAAATTTATAAAAGTTGAAAGGATTGTATAATATGATTACGTCATTAAAAGATTGCCAAAAGAAGATTTTAGAAAATAAAAAAATGAAAGGCTTTAATACTACAGATATTAAATTTGAGTTACTATGTTTATATGGAGAGGTTAATGAATTATTTCAGGCATATTTGAAGGATGATGTTTCAAATATTGCAGAGGAATTAGCAGATGTAGCTATTTTTTTACTTGGTATTTCTGAAATTCTCAATGTAGATCTTGAAACTGCAATCATTGAAAAAATTGTAGTCAATGAAAAAAGAATCTATAATGAAAATGGTTCAAAATTATCCACTCCGGCCAAGAAAGTGTAAAGTAGGTTATTTTCAACTATAGTGGATAGTTAGAAAATACTTTACGTATGAAGTAACCGCATGTAACTATTTTTAGCTACATGCGGTTTTAAAATATTTTCATAAGAATCACAATTAAACAATGATAATATCTCGTCTTCTAAGACATTATAATATAGAAAATGATTAGAAAAGCAGTGTTCAAAATGAAAACACATTATCTGAAAGTTAAATATTTACATTTGTTAGGAGTGGTAGATGAAAAGTAATAAGAAGTTTGGGAGAGAAGCATTTTAGGAACTCGCTGAAAAAGTATGCTTATAGACTAAATAAAATGAAAAATAAGGTATCTTAACAAATCATTAAAAAACTCATATTTTTCAATATTGATACCAAAAGAATCGTTTTTTTAGTTTGTAGAGCAAACAGTCTTTAGGTAGACATATTTTCTGATGAGTTTGTTGTTCTCGATAGGCTCAACGCTGAATAGATAGTAGTGGTTCCGATTGTTCTTGGCATTTTCTTTATTCAGTTTAAGGTATGGTTTTCTAGACATAAGGGATTCCTCTTTTCTTTAGTTCAGTGTAGAACACTTTATAATTTTTGTCTAGTTTAGTGTAACCTATTCAATCTATCTGTGATGAGTTTATTTTTCAGTATATAACTATCTTACATTAAACAGTGAGCCCAAAATATTTTGATATTGATAAGACAGTAACTTATTTTGATGAAATGGCTAAGCAATCTAAATTAATTAAAGTTATTTTTCAGTTAAAATTAGAGGGATATTCTCCTTATCGTATGATGCAAGCACAAATTGAAGAAGAGATTGCGCTCACTTTTTCTCAAAAATATCCTAAAGTTAATAAAGAAAAAATGTCACTTTTTTGCAAACTCTATGCTTCTAGTGTATTATCTACAGTCAGTTGGTGGATTGAAAATTATGAGAGTCATACAGCAGAAGAGGTGGTTGAGATGATAGCTACATCTATGAGTAATGGTTTTGAGCGGATTTTGGTCGACAAATAAAGCGGTTTTGTCTTTAATCACTTTTTTTATTTTGTTACACTAATCACAAATAAAAATAAAGGAGACTTTATATGTCTAATCGTGTTTGTGAAGTACTTAATATTGAAAAGCCTATTATTCAAGGGCCTATGGCTTGAATTTCAACAGCACCATTGGTTGCTGCGGTTTCTAATGCTGGAGGCCTAGGAGTTCTAGGCGTAGGTTTTGCTCCAGATGAGTTTGTTAAAGAACAGGTTGAGGAAACTCGAAAATCGACAGATAAACCGTTTGGTATCAATACAGTTCTTATACCTGAGAACCTTGATCGTTTAACTAAGTTGATTTCTGAAATAAAAACACCAGTTATATATGCAGATACACTGATTAATGTAGATGAACAAATTTGTCTTCATTATTTTAAACTTTGGCATGATGCGGGATGTAAAATAATTTTGAAGGCTTCAACTATTGCTGATGCAATTGCTGCTGAAAAAGGTGGAGCTGATTTGATCATAGTTAAAGGATGGGAAGGTGGAGGTCATACTATAGTTGAAGCCACCACTGTTCTTGTTCCACAAGCTACGGATGTATTGAGTGTGCCAGTTGTTGCATCAGGTGGTATTGCGGATGGACGTGGTTTCGCGGCTGCGATTGCTCTTGGAGCAGAAGGTATTGAAATGGGAACAATCTTTATGGCTGCGGAAGAAGCTTCAGTTCATCCAAATGTTAAAAAAGCTTTAATTAATGCAGGTGATATGTCAACGGTTATTACAGGTTATTCCACAGATGAGCCTTGTTGCCAAATTAAAAATAAACTTTCAGATGAAATGATTGAAATTGAAGCAAATAATACTAAGGAAGTTGCTGCGGAACTTCTTCGTACAGTAGCTGAAAGTTCTCTTAAAAAGGCTATGATTGATGGAGATATGGTGGAAGGTGCAGTAATGGCAGGACAAATTGTACCACTTATCACTGAAATTAAATCTGTCGAATCTATCCTTAGTGAAGTGATTGAGGGTGCTAAGGTTGAACTTGTAAGAGCTAGTCAATTTAAATTTTAATAAAAAAAATCAAGCCTAGTCAGATTCTGAATAGGCTTTTAGTGTATACTGGTGTTCGATGTATTTGTAACTGTATTTCATTCAATAATATAATTTCAAAGCCAAGCTGCCACTTTCGTTCTCTAGTATGGGAAGTTTGCTAGGCACATGTGGAGGCGGTCGTATTACTGTCAAAAATAAGCACATCTAAGTAAGAAAACCTATTGAAATCAAAGGCTTTTCTGAGTTCTATCGCTAAACGAAAGAAATGAATCTGGAAAAGCCTTAGTTTTTATCGATCTTATCAACTACTTGGGGACATATTCAAAACGAATTGGAAATATTACTCATTTGGTTTATAATATAATTTAGTGTTAGTGTGTATTCAGGTAACTAATAATGATACTGAGAATAAATACAGTGTTAATGATGCGGTCTGGATTGTGGCAGCGTTATTAGCAGCGGAACAGTATACGATGAAATCGAGTGCGACACGTGAAGATATATTCTTTAAGAAGTCGGATATAGTAAAGAAAGCTCAATCATTGATAATAAATAAAGTTGATTCTGTTAGAGTGCTATGGTGGGTTAATTCCGATAATGAAAAGCATATACAGAATTATTTGAGAGCGGATTCAACGGTTGATTCTACTTCAAGACGACTTTCAATGATGGATGAGTTTCCTGATAAAATGTATCCTACGGTATTAAGTATGTCAGATAAGTTTGATATAAACGGTCTCCAAATGACAATGGAAGAATTATTTTTCTTTGTTGAGAAGCAGTACCAAGAGGTGATAAAGAAAATGGTAGCAATTGATATCGATTACAAAGGAGTATTGGATTACTTGGGGAATAACCAGGAAGTTCCATATTCAAATCCAGAGGCAGTCGGCGTTGATCCAGTAGAAAAGGATAGACTACTTAAGGTTAAAGAAAAAGGACAGGCAGCGGTTGCTGAAATGAAAAAGATGGCAGCGAGTTGCGAGCAATTGTTCGGCTTGGATAAATGTTTGCCTATTTCTTGGCTGGATGGCTCAAACACGAAGACTAGAAAATATCTCTGGGCGCAGATAAAATATAAGGATTACGCAGCTAATCCTACTAGTATTTCTTTGTTTGTTGAGAAAGACAATGGTATGACAAGATACCGCATTAGTTTGGAAATAAAGAATGATGGCACTGATAAGAAAACGATGGCATTATACCATTCTCATTTAGATATTCCGAAAGAAGATGGAATGGTTTATGTGTCTGGAAGTGACGAGTGGGGAAATCCAGCAATCATTACAGACTCGGTAGATCAGATCAAAGCAAAGATTGATTTAGGTGAAATTCGAAAGGTTCAACTTTGTGTTTATGTTGAGTCAGCAGAGGGTAAAACAAACGAACAATATGACACTGATGTAATGGCCGCAGTAAAGAAGATCATTCCATATTACGAGCATGTCATTGGAAAATTCTCTACACAATCAACTGGCCGTGCATGGCTGTTAACATGGAATCCTGCAAGCTGGAATTGGACAAACTACAAAACATGGTGTAAAGATACAAAGCTTGGAAACAAATTTGTTGAGTCTTGGACTTGTGCAAGTAAGCAACCTACTGTTGGTGATGAGATTTTCTTGATTAAGACAGGTTCTAAACCTAGAGGAATTCTTGCTCATGGATATGTAGTGAAAGGCGCTTATGAAGCAGATCACTACGATCCTGAAAAAGCTGAAGCAGGAGTTAAATCTAATCACATAGATACAGAATATGACTGGATTCAAGATTATGATACAGAATCAATGTTGATGCAGGATGACCTTAAAACTACACTTCCTGACCAGCAGTGGAGTCCAATGGGATCTGGTATCGAGATTAAATCGAGTGTTTTACCAGAATTGAAAAAGATGTGGTTAGAACTAATTGGCAAGAAAGCTGACGACGTTACATACTGGCCAAGTTTAGAAGAATATGATCCGGGAATCACAAAAGAGAAGTGGACCGAATTGCTTAATAATCCGGATGTTACAAATAAAGATAGCCTAAAAATGTTCAAGATGATACTTGAACTGGGTGGGAAATCTACATGTGCTAATCTTGCTGAAATCTATGGAGGTTCAGCTGGTTCATATAATAACTGGGGACGTATCTTTGGTGAGAGAGTACATAGAAAGACGAATTGTCCACTTTGTGTTGATGGAGGTCGTCAGCGCTATTACACAGTTCCGTTTGTTGGGAGATATGTAGTAGAAAAGGGTAAACGTAGATACTCTTGGAAACTTAGAAACGAATTGGGGGAGGCATTAAAGGGAATGGATTTATCTCATATTGATCTTACAACGGAGGAAGAATCAGTAATTGCATACGATAAAAATATGATCCTGTATGGCCCTCCAGGAACAGGTAAAACATACAGCACTGCAATTTACGCTGTGGCTATTTGTGATCAGCTTGATCTGGATAGTGTAAAAGCTATGGATTATGACGAAGTGATGATTCGTTATCGTGAACTGCTGGATACAGGTAGAGTGGCGTTTACTACTTTCCATCAGTCTTATGGATATGAGGAATTTATCGAAGGCATCAAACCAGTATTGAATTTTGGAGATGACATAGGATATACGATTCAAGATGGAGTTTTTAAAGCATTTTGTAAAGGTGTAACTATGCCAGAGAGTAATGAAATTGATCGTAATGCTAAAGTGTCGAAAGTTGTGCTTGAATCTGGTGATTTAGTTCAAAATAATAAGGTGTCATCAAATAAGAATTATGTGTTTATTATCGACGAGATCAATAGAGGAAATATCTCAAAGATTTTTGGTGAATTGATTACGTTGATCGAAGACACTAAGAGAGAAGGAATGGATGAGCAGGCTGCGGCAGTTCTGTCTTATTCAGGAGATCTGTTTAGTGTTCCGTCTAATGTATATATTCTTGGAACAATGAATACTGCAGATCGTTCGATTGCTTTAATGGATACTGCCCTTCGTAGAAGATTTCAGTTTGTTGAGATGATGCCAGATGCGAATGTACTCAGAGATATTAGTGCTGACAAGGTAGATGATCTTGATGTTGTAGAAATGCTTGAAAAGATTAATGAACGTATTACTTTCCTCTATGATAGAGAACATACAATTGGTCATGCGTTCTTTACAAAACTTGCAAAAGATCCAACAATAGAAACCCTAAGGGCAATCTTCGAAAATTCTGTTATTCCGCTTCTTCAGGAATACTTCTATGAAGATTATCAGAAGATCCAGTTGGTCCTTGGTGATAATGGAAAGACAGATCCTTCAACGAAGTTCATTCTTGACGAAGAGGTTAAAGTCAAAAGTATATTCAAGGGCAATGCAGATGATGTTGTTGATCTTCCTGACAAGAAATACACCATCAACAGTGAGGCATTTGATAACCTTGAAAGTTACAAACAGATTATATAAAGCGTGGTGAGATAAATGGATAAATTGCTAGAGGTGAGAGAGTTTGATACTATTACCGGAAATGTTGATTTCGAAAATGATGAAAAATATAAATATCTTGATACAGCGACTTTCCATAACCTTGTGGAATTTATCCATGAATTCTCAGGAGATGAAAAAAATGCTGATGCATTGGATTTTATGCACATTTCTTATAAACGTAATGTTGGTGATATCGTAACTATCAAGAATTATGTAGGTTTGATCCAGATGAATAGCGGTTATCAGATACAGATACTTCCTAAGATTAGCTTTGATTCTGGAGAAGACACTGGTAATAAGGAAACAAAAAGAATATTCCTGAAGATGCTAAAAAGCATGAAGGATTTTCCTAGTAAGGTATTTAATGATTCTAGTTTAAAAGTGGATCGCATGAATCTCTATGAGATTTTTATAAATATGTATCTGCAAGAAGTACGACAGCTGGTTAAGCGTGGCATTAAATCTGCATATGTTGGACAAGAAGATAATCTCAAATTCTATAAAGGGAAACTTCTTACAAGCCAGCACATAAAAACAAACATGGCGCATAGGGAAAGATTCTATGTTGCCTATGATGAATTCCATCCAAATAGATCAGAGAATAAACTTGTCAAAGCGACATTACTTAAATTACAGAAGTTGACAACGAGTACTGAAAACTCAAAAGAGATTAAACAGTTGTTGACAACATTTGAAATGGTGGAACCTTCAACGAATTATACGAAGGATTTTTCACAGGTGAAAATTGATAGAAATACGAAAGACTATGAAATGCTTATGCAGTGGTCTAAGGTATTTCTTATGAATAAATCATTTACAACATTCTCTGGTAAGAATACATCAAGGGCATTGTTATTTCCAATGGAGAGTGTATACGAAAGTTATGTAGTGCAGCAAATAAAGAAGGTGCTAGGACCGGCAGGCTGGGAAGTGTCAAGTCAGGACAAAGGATATTATTTGTTCATGGATCCAAGACGCCAGTTTGCGCTGAGACCAGATATCGTTTGTAAGCGTGGTGATAGAATCGTCATAATGGATACCAAATGGAAAAGCCTCATCAATAGTGAACACGCCAATTATGGTATTTCTCAAAGTGATATGTATCAAATGTATGCTTACTCTAAGAAATATGAAACATCAGAAATCTGGCTTCTCTACCCATTAAATGATGAGATGCGTGATTATTCTGATATAGAATTTGAATCTGGCGATGGAACAACAGTCAGACTGCATTTTGTTGATCTGACACGTATGCCAGAAACGCTGGAAGAATTAAGAGATAAGCTGGAGGTGATTGAGTCATGACAATCGAGGAAAAAGTAATAGAAGTCATCAATGACTATGTCAGCTCAAATGGAACTACATCAAAGATGACGCCGGATCAATTGTACAGTCTTGTGACAGCTACATATCCTATGAACAGGAACAGCTTTTTGCCGGCAGATTATTGCTATAACAGAACTAATGAAGGTATCGATTTTGAAAAACACTCACATCTTTTTGAAAGAACTGATGACGGAAACTATCTTGTTTTAGGTGAAGACTATCTTTATTCTGGACCTGTATATTACAGATGTAGAGGTGAAAAGGAAGATAGTATACGAGGCGTATGGACTAATGGCTCATTTGAAGAAGGTGCTGCAGTTGTAGATACGATAGCACTTCGCCTTAATGACCTGTTTGATGGGATTAAAAATACACTTAAGTTAATTCCGGTAACTGTATCAGCAGAAAAGAATATCGTTTCAGTAGGCATTCTAGAATTGTTGGTATACGGAATTAGTGTCGAGAAAGAAGTGTATAAGATATTCAATGTTACTTCTGACTGGGCACAAAAGACCTCTTATCACTGCGATGAAGCTAAAGATGGCACGTGGTTCTATTATCTGGAAACAATCGATGAGTGTATTGGTGAAGTGAAACGCCTTGTATCATTTGAAATTCAGAAATCTGGACAGGCTAACCATACAAGTGAAGTGAGTCAGATGGTTTCTCCTACGACCTTTGAAAATACATATACACATTTTGTTGAGTAGGCAGATAGAAATGCTGAATCAAAAAAAGCACAAGGTTTAAAGATTCCTTATGTTTTTAAGGAAAGACCGATTTGTGATGGGCAGATTTTAAAGGACAGTATGGCCAAGGTACTTCAAGTGTGACACCTTATATGAATTGGTGGGTGGTATCGATATACTGCCTTTTTGAGAATGGAAATATCATCATGTGTATTGAGGAAGAAAGATATGCTCATTTAAAGAAAATTCAGATCAAACCATTACGATATAGTTTGATTGGTAATAAGAAGGTGAACACTGCGGTGTTCTATGCAGTACATAAAACTTATGTAGATTATGGAGAATTATATGAAAAGTTCCTCCAGGTTTGCGAAGAGATAATGAGGTTAGGTTTAAAGTAAGATCGTTTAGTAGGAGACTTCTTACAATGACTATTTAATATGCGTATACATATCAAGTAAGGAGGACTAATAGATGAATTATAAAGAAACAGGTTTTAGACCGTTTTATCAACACTTTTGTGTATTACCAATAACAAAGACAACGAAGGCTGCTCTTGTTGATTTCCCTGGTGCAAAGAAAGCAAATGGTGTACTTACCTACGGCTACTATGATAGTGAAGATGGATTGACATTAGAAGTAATTGCAGCAGCACAAATAAAGGACGGAAATGCAAGCTTTTGGGAAACATCTAAAGAAACAAGATCCTTTATTAGAGTAGGAGCCGTCGCTGAAGATGATTTCCTTTTCTTTGCAGATGAGGATAGAAGCTTAGCGAATCGTTATGAGGATAAAATCGAGATGCTTCATTATTATGATGCTGATGAAGAAGTTGAAAAAACAAGAGAAATGTCTTTCCTAGATAGTTGTAGACATGAAAATTATATTGACGATATCCTTGTGTATCTGTGTAAGGAGGGCAATCAGCCAGAAGGTTGCTGGACGAGAATTATCGGTCTTGGAGATCATTTCTTTATGGGAATTCTCTTAAACGAGCCAGATCAGGATTTTGGTTATCACGTAAGTAAGATGTTAAATTATGTTATTTCTGTTATTGGTTTATCTGTAGTTATACCATTAGCGATTAGTTTTTCTACAGCAGTTATTAATATGTTTAATTCGAATATTAAGGCAACAGATCATATGCAATTACTTAATAATACTATAGCAGATAAGATAGTTTATATATTAGTAATTGTGTTACTTGCTATTCCAGTTTGGAATAGCAAAATAGAAAAATTGAATAGTTAAAATCAAATACTTGAGTTATAGTTTCAAGTCTTTATTCATATATTTATTATAGAACTTCTTTTTTTGAATACTCACTACAATCACAATAAGATAAAATTTCTATAATCTTTTAACAATATACAGTATTTGCTGCTTTTTTCATAAATTTTAAGACTTATATTATTAAGACCTGATATTTTTAAAACAAACAAAAAATACAGAATAAAATATTCGTTCTACTACATTAACATATTCCCTGAATAACTTCTATTGTTGATACATTTCAAAAAAATGTCAAAATGATGAATTAGACAATAAATTGTAAAGTTTTTCCGAATAAATCCTTGACAAATTACGGATGATTGGTCGTATAATATGTGTAATAATATATTCAAATTTTTATCAAAAAATAAAGTATAAAAGGAGTATGCACAATATGAGTACAAAAAGTTTAAAATGGCATTCAGTATTTGTGATTTTTTTCACTTGCTTGTTTTGTATGAATTTGAAAACGATTTATGCTACAACAGTTACTGTTAATACTCAAGATGAACTTATTCAAGCATTGGAATCAAATAGCGATAATATTCTAATTAATTCTTCTTTCGAAATATCTCGTTCTATTGATTTATCCCAAAAAACAGTTGAAATAACAGCATCTGATGGTGTTGAATTAACAACAAACGGTTTGATAGAGAATATGTTTATCGCTTCTGGTGGACAAGTTACTTTTGAAAATATTCGTCTTAATGGGAATAATCAATCTCGTTTATTTCTTGTTACTAATGGTGCAACATTAACGCTAAAAAATACCATTGTAAAAAAAGGAACGACTCAATTATTTGAAAAGAACATAATAGATACTGTAAATAAACAACGTTATAGTGGTGGAGCTATTTTTGCGGAGCATGCAACATTAAATTTAGAAAATGTTGAATTTATAGAAAATACAACTAAAAAAGATACCCCTGTCGTTGAAAAACCGGGTGATCCTATTTTAGCCCCTCACGGTGGAGCGATTTATGCTGGAACGAGTACGATTAATATTGTAGGTGGACGCTTTAGTCATAACAGATCAGGATCTTCACCAAATGGTTCAAATGGAGAAGGTGGAGCGATCAAACTAGAAGGTGGATCTAAACTTTATATTAATAAAGATGCAGCTTCAACTGATAAAACTACTACGGTATTTGAAGAAAATAGCAATGATGATTGGCAAACAAAAGGTGGATATCAAGGTGGAGCTATTGAAGCAACTGATAGTGAAGTTGTTATTTATGGAACAACATTTAAAGTTGCTGGTCCATTTAATACTGGAGGAGCTATTAAATTTGAAAATGTATCTCATGCTGAAGTTCATCATTCTAATTTTACTTTATTAGAGGGAAAAGGGGAAATTGGTGTTGCAGGTGGAGCAATTACTTCAGAAGGATCACATTTGACAATTTCCAATACAACTATGTCTGTAGGAGATGGCACACGTGTTAAAGAAGCAGGTGGGTTAATCCAAGTTGTTGGAAGTGGAACATTTAATTTAATCGATTCTACTTTAGAAGGTCGTGGAGCATTTTGGAATGCAGGAAAATATACTGCTAAATATGGTGGAGCTATTTCATTTTATACAGGTAGTACCGTTACTGCTAAAATAGAAAATACAACTATTCGTAATTTTATGGCAGATGTATCAGGTGCTGCTATTGCGATTTCAAATCAACGAGATGAAGTATCTGGTGTTGATTTAACTTTGAAAAATACGAGATTGATGAACAACGCAGCTTATACATGGGGAAATTTGTCATATGGTGGTGGCATGTTTATAGGACCAGGTAATACCGTGTTTATGGAATCAGGCTCTATAACTGGCGGCACGGCTTCCAATAATGCGGGTGCTATTTATAATCAAGGTAATTTAACATTAACAGGCGGTGTTAATATATCAAATAATGTAGGTTACCAAATGGTTGGCGGTATCTATAATGCAGGGTATTTAAAAGTAGATAATGCCATTATACAAAACAATACAAAAGGAGATTGGTCTGTTGGCAATTCACACCACTTAAAACAAGGAGAATTAAGTGGCGAAAATATTTACGCTGCAAAAGATGTGATTATCACGCCAAATGCAACCATTCAAGGTGGAGATGTTCGTGTTTTAGACGGGCAATCTTCGATTATTTTAACGGGTGCATTAACGAAACCGATTAATGTTTCTATTAGTGAAACACCTAAATTGATAGCTACCGGTATTGCTACGGGATATATTGAAAATGCCAATCGTCACGTTGGTTATGTTGTTGCTAGAGGGGCGAATAATAATGAATTTGCAAATGAAAAATTAAATACAAATGCTTATGAAGCGACTAGTGAAGATGCTAAGTTATTACATTATGTAAGTAAAGACACTACTCAACCGATTGCACCACTTTCAGATCATACAAGTGTTGGAATGTGGGATTTTGTATTAAACCCAATGACTAAGCAAGTTGTTTTAGGACAACGTGCTAAAATGATTTATCATGCAAATGGCGGAACTTTTGATTCAGGGACGGAAAAAGAGTTTTTATATACAATATATAGTTCAACTGATCCTTGGACAGATATTCCACAATTAAAATTATTGGATGACACTTCTCAACCGACACGTCCAACGTATGCTTTAGTCGGTTGGTATAATCATCATGCAGATGGCACAGAAGATAATAATCCAATAACAGATGCAGAAATAGTAGCAAATAGAGATGCCAATCCATTCGATTTTTCATTACGATTTGCATCTGGAACAACACCGATTACCAATATTATCACTCCAAATGTATTGCATGCGTATGCAGGATGGGAAAAACAGATACAAGTTCAAGTTACAAAACAATGGGCTAGTCGTGTTAAAGAAACGAGTGTTACTGTTCAATTGTATAAAAATGGTAATCCAGAAGGAAACCCTGTTCAATTAACAGAAAATGGAAATTGGACATATACATTTATGAAGCTTCCAAAATATAAATCGGAAAATTTAGAAAATGTATACACAGTGAAAGAAGTTGGGGAAGAGAACAATCGAGTAACAGTAGGTGACCATACATATACTGTTAATGTGGAAGGAAATCAAGAAAATGGCTATACGATAACCAATACGTATGTACCAGGAAAAACGGAGTACACTGTAAACAAAGTCTGGGTGAATGGACCAACAGAAAAACCAACGATTTCAGTACAGTTGTATCAAAATGGAGCAGTTTATGGTAAAGCCGTAGAATTGACTTCAGGTACAACAAGCCATACATGGCGTGATTTACCAGCAACAGATAATAGTGGAGTAGCTTACACCTATACAGTAGATGAAGTTAACGTTCCTGCAGGGTATGAAAAAGCAGTTGTAGATAATACTATCACGAATACGTATGTACCAGGAAAAACGGAATACACTGTAAACAAAGTCTGGGTGAATGGACCAACAGAAAAACCAACGATTTCAGTACAGTTGTATCAAAATGGAGCAGTTTATGGTAAAGCCGTAGAATTGACTTCAGGTACAACGAACCATACATGGCAAGACTTACCAGCAACAGACAGTAGTGGAGTAGCTTACACCTATACAGTAGATGAAGTCAACGTTCCTGCAGGGTATGAAAAAACAGTTGTAGATAATACCATCACGAATACGTATGTACCAGGAAAAACGGAATACACTGTAAACAAAGTCTGGGTGAATGGACCAACAGAAAAACCAACGATTTCAGTACAGTTGTATCAAAATGGAGTCGTTTATGGTGAAGTCGTAGAATTGACTTCAGGTACAACAAGCCATACATGGCGAGACTTACCAGCAACAGATAATAGTGGAGTAGCTTACACCTATACAGTAGATGAAGTGAATGTTCCAGAAAACTATACGAAAACCATTTTAGGTAATACGATTACAAATACGTATGTACCAGAGAAAACAAGAGTTAGTGTTACAAAAGTGTGGCGTGGAAATGTCAGCGAAAATAGTGTACAAGTACAGTTATATAAAAATGGAGAAGCAATGGGTACTCCTGTCACCTTAAACGAATCTAATCAATGGAAATATGAGTTTACAGATTTGTTCGTTGTAGACACTCCGGAACAAGTAACACCAAATGTATACACAGTGAAAGAAATTGGTGAAGCTAACAATCGAGTGACAGTAGGAGACCACACATATACGGTTAATACAGAAGGAACGCAAGCAAATGGCTATACGATAATAAATACCTATGTTGAGCCAATCAAACCAACACCACTACAACCAGGTAAAACAACTGTAAGTGTCACAAAAGTGTGGCGTGGAAACGTCAGCGAAAATAGTGTACAAGTACAGTTATATAAAAATGGAGAAGTAATGGGTGCTCCTGTTACCTTAAACGAATCTAATCAATGGAAATATGAGTTTACAGATTTATTAGTCGTAGATACTCCAGAACAACCAACACCGAATATCTATACTGTGAAAGAAATTGGGGAAGCTAACA